>CADBFE010000031.1 GCA_902793845.1 uncultured Lachnospiraceae bacterium
CTCATCAATTGATTCAATATCGAAAAGGTGAAGCTTGTTTGTACCCTTGTTGTATCCTACTACGTCAATATCATAGAGTCTTGACTTAACCTTTGTCTTTCCAAATGATACGGTAAATGTAGTCTTTGTCTTTGTAAGCCATGAATCATCCTCGATCCAGGGATTCTTAACTGCATTCTGCTTGTTCTTCTTAAACTCCTGCTTAAAGAGTCCAAAGTGATAATTAAGTCCTATACCGTCTCCGGGAAGACCGAGAGACGCGAGTGAATCGATAAAGCATGCTGCCAGACGACCCAGGCCTCCGTTACCGAGTGACGGCTCGGGCTCAGCCTCCTCAATCTTTGCAAGGCTCTTACCATACTTTGCAAGGCCCTCGTTTAATTCATCATATATACCAAGGTTTATGAGATTATTTGAGAGAAGTTTTCCGATAAGGAACTCCATTGAGATATAGTAAACCTTTTTCTTACCTGTGATGGCAGGCTTTGACTTAAGCATATCCTTTGTCATGTCAAGGAGTGCATAATAAATCTCCCCGTCTTTTGCCGCCTTTAACTCTTTTCCGTACTTTTTCTTTACGACTGCTGCCAGTTTATCCGTGGCACATACATCTTTGCCTTTTGATACTGTTTTTTTTACTTCTTTTTTCATGTTTGATTTATTCCCTTTCACTTTTTTATCTAAAAAACATGTTTTATTTACTTTCTCACAACGAGTAATTATACACGAAACCGCCATTTTTTTCCACGTAGAACACGGATATCATGTTGACATAGTGCATCAATTTAGTTAACATAGTTTAGAATACTACATGACGCAGATTTTGTATACGGAGAATCAAGAAATGAGCTTTGCAATTTTTACTGATAATGCTTCCAACCTGCCTCTCTCATGGCTTAAAGGCGATGATGTCCATATCGTACCTTTTTGCTATTACATAGACGGCGTTGAATATAAAGATCTTGATATCGATAATTTCGACGGCCCCGCCGGTACCCATGTCACCACATCCCAGATAAACCCCGCCACCTACGAGGAGCACTTCAGAAAGGTTCTTGAAGAAGGCAAAGACATGATATGCATATGCATGTCATCCGGCATAAGCGGTGCATACCAGTCATCAAGGATCGCCGTGACAGAACTCATGGAAGAATTTCCTGACAGAAAGATCTACACTATCGACACAAAATCGGCATCTCTCGCCGAGGGATACTTTGCACTCCTGGCTCTCGAGTGCAGGGAAAACGGCATGACGATAGATGCGACAAAGGAACTGATTGAAAGTCGCGTTCAGAATATGTGCCAGGTATTTACGGTAGACGATCTTGAATACCTGCGCCGGGGCGGACGTATATCCAATTTCAAGGCGACAGTAGCATCGATCCTGAATATCAAACCTCTCCTTAAAGGAAATGAACTTGGCCAGATAGTCAACTTTGGCACAGTCAGGGGACGAAAGAAATCAATAAAGGCTCTGGCCGACAGATATGATAAATATGTGGTAAACCCGTCTGAGCAGACTGTATATATAGCCCATGGCAACTGTCAGTATGATGTAGAAGAGCTCAAAAAGCTCTTAAATGAAAAGAATCCCCCGAAGGAGATCCGCAGTGTAATGTATGAGCCTGTAACAGGCAGCCATGTCGGTCCGGGAGCCCTCGCCCTCTTCTTTATGGGCAGAGAAGACTTCCGAACATCCATGGATTAAATAGTTTTCAAATCAAAGTTTTGTCTCGTGCTGCATACGCCAGTCAATGCATCTGCGCAGATAGTGTATGTAGTCGGGATTCTTGCACATTCCCTTGCCTTCTATATCAGAAATCTTGGCAACCTTCATGACGATATTAAGGGGTGGTACATCCGTATCGTTTGCGATATATGTGCCTATTCCAAATGCCACCTTTACCTTGTTTTTAAAATATCTGTTGATAGCCGTTGCTCTCTCAAAATCAAGACTGTCGCTAAAAAGGAGTGTCTTAAGAGACGGATCTATACCGAGTGATTTATAATGCTCTATCATCTTGTCTCCCCACTCATACGGATCGCCGCTGTCATGACGGACTCCCGAGAAAAGTGTGGCATAGGTGAGCTGGAAATCCTTTAAAAAGCAGTCCGTCGTAATGGCATCCGTAAGTGCCGTACCATTAAGGACTCCGTACTCCTTTACCCATGCATCGAGGGCATACCAGTTGGAATATGCTGGGTTATGCTTGTGATTGCCCTGACCGACACACATGATCCACTCATGTGCCATGGTTCCGACAGGTTTTACATTATGTTTCATCGCAAGATATACATTGGATGTACCTACGAAAATATTGCCGGCAGGAAGTTTTGCGTCAGAAAGTTTTTTGACAGCAAGGTCCTGGGCATCTGCAGAAAGTCTGCGGCGGAGGCCAAACTCGCTGAATGCCCCGAGTTCATACGTGCCATCCATTATACCCGCAATCTTTTCATCAAGTTTTCTCTCAAAGCTTGCATAGAGCCTGTCAAAATCGTAAGCCATCCTGAAATATACTTCATTGACAATAGCCAGGGTCGGTATCTCATACATTGATGTATTGAGCCATGTACCCTTTGTCTCTATAGTCAGTCCGCATGCCGAATCGGTGCCTATCTCAAAATCGTCAAATCTGGGCTTCCAGAGTCTCAGGAAATCAACATATGATCCCTTTATCCACTGAATGTTGTTCAGATACTGGAGTTCCTCCTCCTTAAATCTGAGGTCGCAGTAAAGCTTTATCTGGCGCTTGATCTCCTCCACCATCTCTTCCGTAAAATGCACATCATCATTTCTGCATTTAAACGACCATGTGGTCTTGTAGTCGCTGAACTGATGATAGATAGCCTGACCCATTGAAAACTTGTAAAGGTCTGTCTCAAGTAAACTTACGATAATAGGTTCCATAATTTATTCCTCTCTGTTTTTTGGATTACATATTAAAGTATACAACATTATTCCGCCTGCTATATAGAAAAGGGCCATATTGTACATCATGTATCTGGGCTGGCAGAATATAAACGCTGATGTGACCATGACATTTACCGCAATTGCACCCAGCACGATAAATCCGAAAAACGATACCGGACGTTTATCTCTGTCACGGGACAACATTATCATAATTATTATATAGCAAATGTAAGCAAACATGGCATATATATCAAGGAGACTGTTTCGCTTTGCAACAGTGTTGACAAGGCCGTTGTAAACAGAGGATATATATACCTTTGCATACTTTCCAAGGTTATCTTTAAGTATGGCTGACAGGATGACTTTGCTCACTCTGTCTGCTTCCATCTCTGCAGGGAGCCCCTCATCGTAGCCTCTCCGGACCGCATCCTCTTCAAGCATGGGCAGTGTGGTATCTATCGTGATCACATCAAAACTGTTTGCATAATGCTCCGACAGATTTACTATTCCGCCTTCGGCATATTTTATATTGGCCTGCTTTTTATCGAGCTCATCATATACTTTAATAAAGATATCTCTCGCATCTTCATCTTTTATAAGGTCTGCATCCTCCCTGTCGCACACATATAAAGATGTGGTGATGACAAGATTCATGTCTCTCGTATTTTTTATCATCTCTCCCCTGACAGCCAGGTTATAGAGATAATTGCCGGCTGTGGCAGATATAATACTGCAGATGATTATCGCCAGTGATATCGCCATCTTTTTTATAAACCCCTTCCTGCCGATACGGGCAAAGAAAAGGGCTGCAAAACATATGATATAAACGATTGCCATATGTTTTCTCGTATCCATCATGAGGGCCGACAGTATCGCCATGATAATCTCGTACCTGATACCGCCTCCGTTTACAGCCTTGATGAGAAGGGCAAAGAATATGAGATACATCTGGAGGGCAATGCCTTCTGTCAGGATGCTGTTTGAATATACACATCCGTTCAGGGACAGGAACTGGCCTGCAAAAGCCACGGCGTAGTTCATCACTGCCACGAAATACATCATATAACCCTTCAGTTTAAAAGTATCCCTGATCGTCGCCGCAAGATATGTGACTGCCAGTGCCATAAATATATTCTGCACTATTGCTGTTATCTCAAGCTGAGCCGTCTTTCCAAACAAACCGGCAATTGCCAGAAACAGCGGATATACCGGCTCTCTCGTTGAGTCCATGTTTATATATCCTGACGAATCAGAAAACAGTTTCACTCCAAACATAAAATACATGGTCAGATAAAACAAAAGACTTAGACATAAAGTTATCCATGTATGAATATTTATTTTTTTATTTTTTCCGTTCTCACTCATATCTTAATTCTTATACAGTTTCATATATTCTTCAGCCATCTTCTTAACCGAAAAATCCTTACGGGCTCTCTCAAGAGCATTTTGGCCGAGAATCTCACGGAGACTGATATCAGTCATCCTGTTTAAAGCTTTTACAAGGGCTTCCTCATCTTTATCTATAATGAGGGCTTCCCCGTTATTATTCAGCATATCCGGGATACCGCCTACATTTGTGGCAATTATCGGCAGACCCGTTCCCATAGCTTCTATCAGGGACATGGGTACACCTTCATAAAGAGACGGCAGTACAAACACATCAGCCCTTTCAAGCAGCGGAAATACGTTATCCGTCGGACCGTTAAAGAATACCTTATCCTCAATACCCTTTTCTTTTACAAGGTCCTTTATCTTGCTTTGGAGCACGCCTTCTCCAACAAGAGTCAGCTTTGCATCTGGGTAACCTGATACAAACTTTGCAAAAGCATTTATGAGCATGCGATGATTTTTCTGCTCCGAAAATCTGCCTACATGTATAAATTCCAAAATATTTTCAGACTCATAATGGTTCTTACAGATACACTTATCAAGATCGATCCCGTTATATATTACGGGTACTTTATTTTCCATAAGACCATACTGTCTGCAGATGGTCTCTTTTACTTCCGGGCTGAGTCCCACAGGTACGACTCCCTTTTTTGTAAAGAGACGTTTGTTTATCATAGCCGCAATTCCGCTGCTTTCTTTTGATGCAATATTATGTACAGTGTGTATAAATCTCTTTACACCTTCTTTACTGCCTGCCGGATACGCATACTTTACGCAGTCAAGGTGAGTATGGATGACCTCAGGTTTAAAATCCCCGATGACTTTCCTTAATTTCTTTACCATGGAAAAATCAGGGCCCGGTTTCTTATCAAGAAAAATGACTTTTATCCCTTTTTGCTTTAGACGCTCGGATATCGGCGTTTTTCTGTCATACATGCTGACAACGGTTACTTCATTGTCCCCTGCAAGTTCACATGTCAGATTTTCACACATCACCTCGGCGCCGGCCAATTCCAGCGTAGGTATTATCTGCATTATTTTCATGCTCTGCCACCCACTTTCCCCAAAACAAATCCAAACAGTTTTTTCTTTTCCTGTCTGTTAAATATAAGCATAAAAAGTATACAGGCTCCGGTCACGGCATACAGCAAAACAGCCCCGGCAAATGAAACCCATGACTTTGGCACAATGACCAGGTTTAACAGTGCAAATACTCCGGTCAAAAGGCCACACAAAAATATATGCTTTATCACATCCGGAATAAATGTTGTCAGCCTGACTCCGAGACATTTTGCCGCATACATCGGGTGGAATATGACATTTGTCAGTGTACTGATCACAACCGTAGTGAGCACAACTGCCATCACCTGCATACCGGCATACTTTATGAGCACATACATACCGGCTACGTTTAAAAGGCCTCCAGCAACTGTGACAAGGCACGGTATCCTGTTTTTTATCGTAAGTGTATATGCATAATAAAGAGGACTCACTACGCCTTCACCTATACATGTACTGATAGTCAGAATCGTCAAAAGATATACCAGCTTTGTATCCTCTCCCGGTATCCACAATCCTATGTAATAATATCCAAGGGCCAGAAAACCGGCAAACGCCAGCTCAGATACAGCTCCAGCTATCTTCATTGAAAACCTGAATTCCTTAATCAGCGCCTCCCTGTTTTCATCGGAATAATACTTAAGGAAAAGGGGCTGGAAAGGAAAAGCTATAATATTAAAAAGTGTCGCAAATATAGTACCTATTGTTTTTGCGTATGACAGCTGCCCCATCTGAAACGAGCCAAGCATAATATTGGTGATGAGGAGATCAAGTCCTGTATTTAATGTATTACCCAGATTGCTGACAGAGTTCCATATACCGTTTATAACAAGTTCCTTAATCGCGCTTAATGAAAAATGTTTTCTGTCTGCCTTTAATTCCGGTGTATACTTTTTTGTCAGAAAATAATTTGCCACAAACATGACTATGCCTGAGCTTAAATATCCGACACCGATCACCCATAAGTTTGCCCCGAAAATGCAAAACAGTACGACCATGGATATGACCTGGGCAATACTGCCGGCGCCTTTAAATATACCTATGAAATCAAGATGATTTCTGATCTGGGCAAACGATCCGTATGCCGTAGATACCGTCAGGAAAAAGAAATTGATAAAAATAATAAGAAAGAGTGCTTTGACATCCGTCACAAGATTGTCCGGTATATCAAGAAATCTCTCAAGATAAAAAGTCACTACGCCAAGTACAGTGATAATAACAACGGAAAGTATCACATCTCCGTAAAATACAGAAGAAAAATACCTGCGTGCATTGTCCATATTGCCCTTGTGATATTCCACGGTGATAAAGCGGGATGCATACGCATTTAAAGCCGTAGTAAATATGGCTGCATAGTTTACAAAATTGATTGCAAGGGATACAAAACCGTACGCATCCGTGCACATATTCTCAGATATGTACGGTACAAGAAAAAGACTTATCAGAAAATTTATGACAAAGGCCATGCCCGTAAAGAACATGGTCATGATCAGTCTTATATTTTTATTTTCGCTCTTTAGCAAGTTCATGATATAAATCGTTTAGTTTTTTCTGCTCAAGGGTCACATCAAAACCCGCGTCCTTTAAGAGCTGTCTGTAATCTTTTGCAGTACCTGATTTCTTACTCTCCGATACTTTTTCCAGATGATCCAGAGCCGCATCTGCCCAGCTTTCCGGGCTTTCCAAAAGGCAAAAATACCTGATGAGTCCCGTCACGTCCACATCTTTTGTGATCACATCAGATGCAATGATGGGAGTCCCTACCGCCTGGGCTTCAAGGAGCACTCCCGGCAGTCCCTCATAATGAGAAGGAAAAACCATCAGATCAAATGATGCATAATAGTTTTCGATATCAGCATGTTTACCTGCAAAAATACAGTCATTTTCAAGCCCGAGTCGTTTAACCTTTTCCTTAATACCCGGAAGGAGAGGCCCGTCTCCTGCCATTAGCAGTACGCTGTCAGGTCTCTTTTCATGTATCTTTGCAAATATGTCTATTAAAAAATCATGATTTTTAGGATAGAGAAAGCTTCCCACATGGCCGACAACCAGTCTGTCCTCTATACCGTATTCCTTTCTGATACCTGCTCCGTCAGGATCTTTAAATTTATCAACGTCGATATTGTCAAAGATAATTCTGACTCTGCCGGCATCGTAATTATCTTTACCAAATGTCCCTATGGCCGCGTCCGACGAACATGCCCACATATAATCGGTTTTTTCCGGGAGATGCTTTGTCAGAAATGAAACCACGAATGTCTTTAATCTGCCACCTACTCCTGCACTCCTTGAGTGTGCTACCGTCACACATCCGTATTTCTTTGCTATCGGGAGATATAAAGATGCTGTATTTGTCGTATTGCCCTGGACAACGGTTATCTCCGGATGTTCTTTAAAGAAAACATCATGGGCTTTTTTATATGAGAAATAATTATAAAACCTGAACTTGGGTACTCTGTATATCTTCAGTCCCCTTGATAAGACTTCCTCATCAAAATAATCAGGTCCCTCACTGTTTACAAGAAAAGCATATTCTATATCCGGATCGTCGTTTCTGCGGACCAGATCCATGATACGGTTTTCGGCGCCGCCCATCCCAAGGCATCCCAGCACATGGAGAACGACGATTTTTTTATTATTTTCCATCTGTTTACATTTAACCGATTATGTCTTTTATTGCACGCATATGAGCTTTGACGACTTCTTTTCTGTCAAAACATTTTTCCATGTGGGTCCTGCCGGCCTCGCCCATAGCGACCTTTTCCTCATAAGGAAGTTTGTGAAATCTCTCCATGGTCTCAAGGAGGGCTTCTTTTGATGCATGGGGAAATCTGTATCCGCTGACACCGTCGATCACTGTCTCGCCGCATCCCGGTATATCGGATACGAGGATCGGTCTGCCTGTGGCGGCGCTCTCCAGACATACATTGCTCATTCCCTCATGATATGAAGGCTGAACCAGAGCGCTGCACTCTGCCATATAATCCTCCGGCTTGCTTGTGAAGCTGTGATATTCTATGACGCCTTTATCAATCAGATTTTTTACACGCTCCTCGTAGGACTCTTCATAAAAACCTACGACTATATATCTGGTATCGTGATATTTTTCCTTCATCCGCTCAGCACTGTAGAGAAACTCCTCGATGCCCTTTTCTTTCATGAGTCTGCCTATAAAGAGATATGCCTCATCTCCCTTTTCTTAACTCCGGCTCCCGTCGTCACATCAGATGGCCCCCTAAGTATTCCGCACTCCTCCATGATCCGTCTGTTTTCGGGATTTTCGAAAAATACCATATTGCATTTACGGAGTGCTTTTTTATAAAGAGCGACCGTAATCTTTTTCAGCAGATTGTCTTTTTCAAACGCCGTGCCGAGTCCCGTGATATTGGCTATATACGGGATGCCAAGATCGGCACATGCAAGTCCCGCATATATATTGGGTTTTATGGTCAGAGTGATGACAAGATCGGGCATCACTTCTTTGATGTGCTTTCTGATATCCCTGCTGAGTTTTAATTCCTTAAAAGGATTTGTACTCCTGCGATCCATGACCATGGCCTTTGTATGGATATTCATCGCCTCAAACTGTTCCGGATTGTCTCCTGCATTTTTCTCTATCGGGCAGTACAAAAAGACCTCATATTCCTTAGTCAGCAAGGTGAGCAGTTCTATTCTGAATAAGCATAAACTGTAAAATGAATTGGAGATCATGAGTATCTTTTTTTTCATCACTTCTCTTCTCCGTCTTTATTCATATTTTCATTAAATCCTTCGGTGCTTGTCTTCATAAAAATAACCTTTACCGTCATCAGTATTATCCTGAGATCCAGTGCCAGTGAATAGTTCTCTATATACATAAGATCCAGTTTCAGTTTATCATATGCAGTCGTATTGTATTTACCGTACACCTGGGCATATCCGGTGAGTCCGCCCTTGACTTTAGTGCGATATGCAAACTCGGGGATCTCACTGCAGTATTTCTCCACATGCTCTGTCCTCTCGGGTCTCGGCCCCACCAGGGACATATCACCCTTAAGCACATTTATGAGCTGGGGCAGTTCATCTATCCTGGTTTTCCTGATAAATCTGCCGACCTTTGTAATACGGTCATCATCATTTGTCGCAGGATGGGCTTTGCCGTCCGACTCTGCATCCACTATCATGGATCGGAATTTGTATATCACAAATTCCCTGCCGCCTATAGTCACTCTCTTCTGGGTAAAGAAAACAGGTCCTCCGTCCTCTGCCTTTATACAAAGGGCTGTGATCAGCATGACAGGTGACGTGATGATGATCATGAGCAGGGAGATAATGATATCCATAAATCTCTTTATAAACTTCTGCTCAAAAGTCATACATACATTGTCCGAAGCAATAAGGGGCGTATCAAACATATGATACTCTCTGGCTCCGCGGATGAGTATATCCGATATCTTGGGTGTCTGATATACCGTGATATCCCTTCCGTAACAATATTTCACGATATCATTTCGTATCTCTGATGCCACATCATATACAATGACAAATTCATGATTCTCAAGTTTTTTAGCTATGGCATCAAATCCCTCGGAGACATTTATCATATCGCCGATAACGTATTTATCTTTTCTCGTAGACAGTTTGTCAGTAAATAATCTGACACTGTCTTTTTCATATATAAGGAGAATGTTCCATGCGGGAAACATCCTCACATACACTGACTCCATAACGAGCACCAGCACTATACTGATGACTATCTGGATGATATTGCATATAAAGAGCCAGAGCATGATATGCCCGATGGCATAAAGGTCACCAAGTGTCAGGACTATCTGGATACACATCAGAAAGTTTGTGATGAGCAGTCCGAGGACCTGGGACAGTATGGTATTAAGCGGAGTATAAAAGCCTATGTCAAATCCGCCGTAAAGTCTGATAAAAATAAGCGCTGCTGCCGCATAAACGAGACATTCAAATATGTTTCCCTTTCCGGTAAAGGGAATAAACTGAATCGTGTTGATCTGCACATACCAGATAAATACAAACGGAGCACAGACACCCGCCAGTATTATCAGCGTCTCGATAAATTTGAATATTCTTTTATACGGTTGTAGATTTTTCTGCTTCTGATTCATTTTCCGTCTTTTTCTTGCAGTCTGCCGTCATGATGATCATTATAGAGAAGTATATGCTCATGGTAATGAGATAAGCCGGATGAACCATCGTCTCCGTGAGCTGTGCCATCATGACAGTACCGAGCATCATCACGGCAAATACCATGCCATGATCTTTGCTGCGTTTTTTAAGGAGCATATATGCCCCGTATAAATAAGCAAACCCATTAAGCAGTCCGTATATGATACCTGTCGGAACGCCATACTGGTACATCACATTCAGATATGTGTTGTGACCGTGGAAAATAAATGTACTCTCATCATTAGGATCAAGATAAATATAATTGGGGAAATGACCTGTCATATTCAGCTTGCTGATATATGCTGACCATATTTCCATACGGCCGTTTGTCACATCCCTGTCCTTGTCTATCTCAACCTTCTGGTCACTGACCACTTCATCCTCATCATAAATGGCATCCTCAAAATTGATCATGAGCCCCCACTTGCCAAATACGATACGGAGATATCTCGTAATCGATGTATATTTATCCGAATCAACCGGATCACCCGGTATAATCCTCTCCTCCGGATCGTACTCCCATGCAAGGAATACAGGTTTACAGATATATGCCGGGATATATCTGATCATGAGAAATGTAGGATAAAACAGGAGTATCACAAATAAAAGGGCTGCTCCCGCTCTCCCAGCCGTCTCTTTTTTGTCTTCTGTGATCATGTGTATCACAAACATTACGGCAAAGGAGAAAAGGAGTCCGATAATAGTCGTCCTCGCATAATTAAGAAGTGTGAATCCCATCTCTATACCAAATAAAATAAGGTATCCGATTATTGCACACGTCCTTGTTTTTTTATCCTTTTCTTCCGTCACATCCTTTTTGTACCATCTGTACAGTCTCATGTAGATGACAACCGATATGACGGCAAAGTAAAAGCCTGCCGTATTTTCATTGGTGAAATATGAAAGATACCGCTGCTTGTCAAAAGGTCTGTGGACCAGACTCATATATGCTATATATAAAAATGATGCAACGCCGGCAAGTTCAAACTTGTCGACAAAAAATTCTCTTTTCTCTTTATATAGGAAGATGTAGCCTGCAAGATTAAAAACAATACAGATATAGAGGACATAATAATATTCTCTCATAAATACAACAGAGAGAATGTTAAACAGTATCCACGGAATCGCCACGATCCACGCTATCTTACGGTTTCTTTTGCCGGCCTGCTTTTTTCTGATCCAGTCGGTAAGTACGGAGATGATGACTATCCCCCAGAGGATGATGACGATCTTGCCCATCCTGATGATCTCGGGATACTTATAATCATTTATATCGTAAATCCAGTGATTTATATATGCGACTCTGGAAAGCAGAAATCCGATTATCGCCCACACCGGAGTGATAATATTAATCCATGTCTTCGGATCCATCAGGGCAATAAAAACTATGGCCATGCTGATACATATGGGCCTGAAAGCCATAGCCTGATCATAGTTTGTCCCTGAATTAACATAATCTACAGATTTGATACTTATAAACAAAAGGCCTGCAAATACAATAAACGCCCTTATAAACTTTATTATCCCGGCTGTCTTTTCATCAGCTGCGATTTTATCGGTCAGCCTGTCCGTAAATCCAAATATATTCAAAATAAGAATACTCTCCCATAATTTTTACATACAGAATTATGATACCACTACCGGCATATTTTTTCTACTTTATAGGCCATATATCACATCAATGATATATATACGAAAATATTGCCTGTACTTTTCAAAAATAGTAAAATGTATAAGTTAAAGAAAGAAAAGGAGTCAGCATTATGGCACTTATCAAAAAACCAGTTAAGGGCATGAAAGATGTTATGCCTGAAGAGATGGTCATCAGAAACTATGTGATGGACCTCATCAAATCAACATACGGAGCGTACGGATTCACCCAGATAGACACTCCCTGCGTGGAGAGTATCGAAAACCTGACAAACAAGCAGGGCGGCGAAAACGAAAAGCTCATATTTAAAATAATGAAGAGAGGTGCAAAACTTCGCATCGAGGATGCAAAGACAGAAGGAGATCTCTCAGATCTCGGTCTTCGCTATGACTTAACCGTCCCTCTCTCAAGATATTACTCAGCTCACATGAATGAACTGCCCGTGCCCTTTAAGGCTCTCCAGATGGGCAATGTATGGCGTGCAGACCAGCCCCAACGTGGCCGTTTCCGTCAGTTCATGCAGTGCGATATCGACATACTCGGCGAGCCGTCAAATCTTGCAGAGACAGAGCTCATCCTTGCAACCACTGAGGTCCTCGGCAAGCTTGACTTTAAAAATTTCAATATCAGGATAAATGACCGTCGTATGCTTAAAGCCATGGCTGCATACGCCGGATTTAACGAAGAAAGCTACGATGATGTATTCATCGATCTCGACAAGATGGACAAGATCGGTATCGACGGTGTCCGTGAATGTCTCGTAAATGAAGGTTTTGACAGTTCCATGGTCGATAAGTATCTCGCACTCTTTAAAGAGCTTGAGACAAAAGATGATCAGGTATCATATCTCGCCGATGTGCTCGGAGATTATCTTCCTGATGAATGCAAAACAAACCTTAATGAGATCGCCGCAAATGTAAATGCGGCAAAGTCGGCAGACTTTACTCTCCTCTTTGACCCTACTCTCGTTAGAGGCATGAGCTACTACACAGGCACGATATTCGAGGTAGAACTCAAAGAGTTTAATTCAAGCTGCGGTGGCGGTGGCCGTTATGACAAGATGATCGGCAAGTTCACAGGTCAGGATACTCCCGCATGCGGTTTCTCTATAGGATTTGAGCGTATCATAACCATACTCATGGAAAACGGATTTAAAGTCCCTGCAGACGGAAAAGATATGGCCTATCTCATCGAGAAAGGCGTACCCACAGAACGCCTGACCCAGGTACTCAATGAAGCAAAAGAGCTTAGGAAAGCCGGCAACAGAGTGCTTGTCGTACGTATGAATAAAAACAAGAAATTCCAGAAAGATCAGCTTGCTGAACGGGGATATACAGAGATCAAAGAAATCTTTGCCAAATAAAAAACAATTATTATGAAGATAAACTGGAGGCTGTAAAAATGGCAGAATCAATGAATGAATTAAAGCGTACATGCAGATGTACCGAAGTGTCCGAGAAAAACATCGGCGAGACCGTAACCCTCATGGGATGGGTTCAGAAGAGCCGTAACAAGGGCGGTATCATATTTACCGACCTCCGCGACAGAAGCGGTATCATCCAGATAATATTTGAGACCGGCGACGGTGACAACTTTATTGACGAGGAAGGCTTTGCAAAAGCAGAAAAACTCAGAAGTGAATTTGTAATCGCTGTAACAGGTAAGATTGAGAAGCGTGGCGGAGCTGCCAATGATAACTTAAAGACAGGCAGCATCGAGATGCGTGCCCATTCTATCCGTATCCTCTCTGAGTCTGAGGTACCTCCCTTCCCTGTTGAGGCTGACTCAAAGACAAAGGAAGAGCTGAGACTCAAGTACAGATGTCTCGACCTGCGCCGTCCTGATATTCAACGTAATATCATGTTCAGATCAGAGGTAACAAGATCGGTCAGAGACTTCCTCTACGGTGAGGGATTCCTCGAGATAGAGACACCTATCCTCAACAAATCAACTCCCGAGGGAGCCAGAGATTATCTCGTACCCTCAAGAGTACACCCCGGTACATTTTACGCTCTACCTCAGAGCCCCCAGCTCTTTAAGCAGATGCTCATGTGCTCAGGATATGACAGATACTTCCAGATAGCAAAATGTTTCAGAGACGAGGATCTGCGTGCAGACCGTCAGCCTGAATTTACCCAGATTGATATGGAGCTCTCTTTTGTCGATATCGACGATGTAATCGACGTAAACGAGCGCCTCATTAAAAAGCTCTTTAAAGACTGCCTGAATGTCGATGTACAGATACCCATGCAGCGCATGACATGGCAGGAAGCCATGGACAGATTTGGTTCCGACAAGCCCGATGTAAGATTTGGCATGGAACTCACTGATGTCACAGATACCGTTAAAGACGTGGATTTCGTAGTATTCAAATCAGCTATCGAAAACGGCGGAACAGTACGAGGCATAAACGCAAAAGGCCAGGGCGAGATGCCCAGAAAAAAGATCGATGCTCTCGTTGAGTTTGCAAAAGGCTACGGAGCAAAAGGTCTCGCATACATTGCTATCCAGGGCGACGGCACCATAAAGTCATCCTTTGCAAAATTCATGACTGATGATCAGATGTCAGCACTGGTAAAGGCTATGGGCGGTGAAAACGGTGACCTCCTACTCTTTGCCGCAGACAGAAACAAGATTGTATGGGCAGTACTCGGAGCATTAAGATGCAAGATCGCTGATGATATGGGTCTCCTCAAGAAGGACGATTACAGATTCCTCTGGGTAACTGAGTTCCCTCAGTTTGAGTGGTCAGATGAGGAAGAGCGTTTTGTGGCAATGCACCATCCGTTTACAATGCCTATGGAGGAAGACCTGCCTCTCCTTGATACAGACCTTGGCAAAGTAAGGGCAAAGGCTTACGACTGTGTACTTAACGGCGTAGAGCTCGGCGGCGGATCGGTACGTATCCACAGAGGAGATATCCAGGAAAAGATGTTCAAATGCCTTGGTATTGAGCACGATGAAGCATACGAGAAATTCGGATTCCTCCTTGATGCATTTAAGTATGGTGTACCCCCTCACGCAGGACTTGCATTCGGTCTTGACAGACTCGTAATGCTCATGGTCGGCGCCGACAACATCAGAGAAGTAATTGCCTTCCCCAAGGTCAAGGATGCATCTGACCTTATGTGCGAGTGTCCCAGCCCTGTTGACGAAAAACAGCTCGAGGAACTCTGCCTGAAAGTTGTCCTGCCTGAAAAAGCCCAGGAAGAATAATTGCTGATGAATCACATTTTCATGACGGATGTTTCGGATGCTCTTAACGATCCGGATGCTTTTATCGAATATGCATCCCCGAAACTGTCCGGTTACAGAAAAGAAAAAATAAAAAGATTAAAGGTCACAGGAGACAAAGTAAGATGCGCCGCCTGTGGCCTTCTTCTTAATATGGCATACACAGATTACAAAGGGACTGACACCGTACCCGAGGAACATATCCAGCCTCACGGCAGGCCGGGAACGGGTGATAACAAATTTTACTACTCTCTCTCCCATTCAGACAGGATCTGCGCCTTAATCTGGTCTGAAAACAACTGTGGTATAGACATTCAGGCCCATGTACCTCTTACCGCTGATATAGCAGGCAGATTTTTTCATCCTGATGAAAAGAAATATATAGAAGAAACCGGAGATAAATCTGTTTTGTTTGATATATGGTGTGCCAAGGAAGCCCTGATAAAGTACGACGGAAAAGGATTGTCATACGGTCTTGATAAATTTTCCGTGCTGCCGCTTTTAACAGACGGTAAAGTGATATTTAACGGCAAAACCCTTTTTGGCAGGGCAATCCGGCCGGAAATACCCGGTTATTCCCTTGGATATGCCGGAGAAAATCAGGATTTTTCCATAAATAATCTTATGATAAAATTTAATTAAAACTTGCCTAACTGCCAATATGGTGGTAACATTACGCGTTGTAAATATAATTGGGGAATTAAGAAAATGTTCATCGAAAATGAAATGACCAAAGTAAAGGTTAATAACGAGATCGATCTCTGCGAAGTATCCAACGAAAAGGTTCGTCGCAAGATTGAGGCTGCTCTTCAGTATGCAAGAGTATCCTATTTCCTCCGCTGGCAGGAGCCCGGATTTTTCGGCAAACATTTCCTGCACGAAAAGACGAGACTCATCATCTGTATCAATGCAGCCCAGGTAGATGACGCTCTCAGGGTGTTTGATGATCTGGCTCTTTCTGAAAAAGATGTCCATATGCTGGGAAATAAATCTCATAATCGATATTTATATGAAAATAAATAAAATTAACTGTTGACATTACCGCAACCGTTTGCTATTATTGTCATCGTGAGTTTTGCACTAAGCTGCTATAGCTCAGTTGGTAGAGCGTCGCATTGGTAATGCGGAGGTCACGGGTCCGATTCCCGTTAGTAGCTCTTGCGACGCCAAAGCGTACGCATAATTTAATATTTTTCGGGGTGTGGCTCAGTTTGGCTAGAGCGCCGTGTTAGGGACGCGGAGGTCGCAAGTTCAAGTCTTGTCACTCCGACTAAGTACTACAGTGAAAACTGTAGTACTTTTTCGTTTTATAGGGTATAATATATATACTATGATTTGACGATACATTTAATATATGCAAAAGGATGTGCATTTCTACTTAGGGAAACGGAGGTCATAATATGTCATCAGTGGATATTTCAACATTATTTGGCACAAATACAGGCAACGCAAACGGGGCGAATGATATTTCGTCTTTATTTGGTACCGTGACAGGTACTGCCTCAAATAATTCATCTCCGTCCATCGGAGTGAGCCTCACCGACTATGCTTCCATAAAAAACGGCAGCTATGCAAAGCTCATGAAAAAATACTATTCAAACGATACCACCACAAAGGACGTTGATATCGAGGCTTATAAATCCAAGCAGAAACTTGTGGCAGGCAAGGCATCGGACGTAGCAGGCAAGCTTAATGACCTCATGGATAAAGCCTATACCGAGGGTAATCGTGAGGACATCTCAAAGGATATCGAGAGTTTTGTCGAAAAATATAATTCCATGATGGACAGTGCCGACAAATCCAACTCGAAGAATATAATAAAAACTGCCGGCTGGCTTCAGGATCTGGTTGCCGACAACAGCAGACTCCTTGGTAATATCGGCATTTCCATGGACAGCAACGGTAAACTTGAGATCAATAAAGATGCCCTTGCAAAAGCCGACATGGATTCCCTTAAAGAAGTGTTTGGATATAATCCTACAGGCTTTTCAAGCAAACTGCTTTATAAATCCGAGCAGATCTACTCTCTCGCTGCAACGTACGGCACCAGCGCCACTGCTTATACATCGAGTGGTTCGTTTAACAGGAACTACTCTGCTGCCAATACGGATTCATCAATAAATACTACGACTTAAAACGTTTTAAATATCAGATAATATACCCTCCATACACATCCGAAATAAACGGGTTTATGGAGGGTGTTTTTTGTTTACTGCATTTTACATTTTAATCATTCAATGATATAATCAAAAATTATGTAAACTAAAATATAAGGGGATTATTATGGATTTTGTTTTTCCATTCGACTTTCCGATACTTGAATATATACAATCTTTTTTCAGAAATGAAATAACCGACGTATTCTTTCCCGCTATTACCCATTTGGGAGACGGCGGCATTGCGTGGATAGTGTTGACCGTCATACTGCTCTTATTCAAAAAGACGAGAAAGATCGGTTTTTGCTGTGTTTTCGCACTTGCAGTAAATTATGTTATCGTAAACCTGGGATTAAAGCCTGTTGTAAACAGGACCAGACCATACAATATGGAAAATGAATACCTTTCATACGGACTCGAACTACTGACCAAAATTCAGCTTGATCCGTCCTTTCCCTCCGGTCACACGTCGGCCAGTTTTGCCAGTGCCACCGGAATATTTGCTTATAACAGAAAAATGGGCATAGCTGCATTTATAACAGCTGTCCTGATCGGTTTTTCAAGACTTTATGTAGCCGTGCATTTTCCCTCTGACGTATTTGCCGGCGTAATCATCGGTATCATCTGCGGAGTAATCGCATACTTTATAAACGAAGCAATAATAAAAGCAGTCAATAAAAAGAAAGAGGAAAAGGCTGCCGGAGCAGATAAAGTTGAGTAAGAAATCAGACAAAAAATCAAAAAAGGGTGAGAAGCCCGTAAAGCATCCGATCCTGAAGCGTACGCTCAGGTACATCGGATATTTTTTCGTATGGCTTTTTTCGACTCTCGTCGTGCTGGTGGCAGGTCTATATATCATGCTGATGTATATAAATAAGGGACCTTCCATATATGTCAGGGATCTCTTTGTCTCATCTGTCATGGAATCGTCTGCTGGCGGAATATTGTCAAAAATATTTCTGTCAGACGCAGAGATAGACGAGATTATGTCCAAAAACAGTACCGTCAGCATTAACGAGATTACCGATACCACTCTCATTAATGTAATGGCAAACAACACTTCCGATGAGGAGATAATGATTGATGACGGCCTTGCTGATATCGATCCCGACGGAGATGGCATCGATGTATTTGATGTACACGGAGTCACCTACAAAGGCAAGATGATGGTGGTATATGATCCGTCAAGGGTCAGCGTCGGTGTGTGCAACGGTTTCCAGCTTGATTACGGTGGTCTCACACTCTCTGCAATATGTGAGAAGTACGGAGCAGTAGCCGGCATAAACGGCGGTAAGTATGAAGATGAAAACGGCATGGGCTTTGGCGGCATGCCTGAAGGAATAGTTATATCGGACGGTCAGCTGCTGATGGGTGATATGGATACATCCTACGGCGTGTACGGTTTTACCGAAGATAATGTATTTGTCTGCGGTAATATGACTCCGGGATACGCTCTCTCCATCGGCGTCAGGGACGCTGTTACATTTGGTCCGTCATTAATCGTAAACGGCAAGGCAGCCTCATACTCAGGCTACGGCAGCGGTCTCAACCCACGTACTGCCATAGGTCAGAGGGAGGACGGTGCCGTACTGCTCCTGGTAATAGAAGGCAGGCAGGCCAACTCGGTCGGTGCTTCCATGGCAGATATAATAGATGTAATGCTTGAGTACGGTGCAGTAAATGCCGCAAACCTTGATGGCGGTATGTCATCGTCCATGTTTTACAACGGCGAAGAGATCGTCAGCAACTGCCAGATCAGATCATCAAGAAAAATCCCCACCGCTTTTATAGTAAGCGCTTTAGGTGAATAGCGATGGCGAAGAAGAAAACTAACAAACCCGAAATAGATAATAAAACAAGAAAAGCCCTCACTGAAACCAAGGTAAATATCAATGACGGCTGGGCTGACGATGTCCCCATTGTCTATAACACGGACAAATGGATGCCTGAGGACGCTGACCTGACCATGGTCAAGATAGATGCCCTAGAGGGTAAACATCACCGCAGAGTAAAGCATACAGCACTTGATAAAGACGAAAAAAACGATAATCAAAAGCCTGTTGTTCCTGTAAAGGAAACTTCAGCAAAACCGGTTTTAAAAGATGAGTCTGATAGCAAGCCCATCCCTGCTATCCCTGTCGCAGCCTCTAAAAAGAAAGCAGTCATCACAAACACGGAGAAGACTCCTGACACCAAAGATTCTGAAAAGAAACCCGGTTCAAAAGAAAGTCTTAAGGAGAACGTCTTAAAGGAAACACTCTCAAAAGAGAAATCCGCAAAGGAAACATCCGCAAAAAAAGACATTGCAAAAGAACAGGAAGCTCTGGCAGGCCAGCTGACTACATCTCTTGAACTGATATCCCTTGAGGATGAAGCGAAAAAGCTTGAGGAAAAAGCAAAAAAAGAAAAGAAAAAGAAACTGGCTAAAGAGATAAAGCCTGAAGAAATAGAGAAATTTCTCGAGGCCGAAGGCAGAGTCCAGAAAAAAAATAAAATACATCCCTTCAGAATGTTTATGATAATATGGCTCGGTATACTGGCCATAACCATAAGCGTACTGCTCGGCAGATTTTATAATTTCCTGGAAAACTATGAGGCAGTATACCAGGCTTCCAGACCATATCACAATATGGACGAGCTCCTTACACATTTTTACAATCTTGATGTAAACGAGCTCTACAATCTCATGACTGTAAAGCCTGTGACAAACGAATTCGAGACAGAAGAAAACGTCAAGCATTATATGCAGACTCTCCTTGAAGACAAGATGTTTACATACTACGAAACCCAGGCCTCCTCAAAGGAACTGCCCGAGTATTTCGTGGCTGCCGACGGCTATGTGGTCGCAAAGGTAGCACTACGTAAAGTCGTAGGCGAAACTCTTGAATACAGTTTCCCCAAGTGGTATATCTCATCTTTTGAGCTGTACTCGGATGCCCAGTATTCCGTGAGGATAGAGATTCCCAGCAACTACTCGATATCGATAAACGGCATCAACGTTTCGGATGAATATGCTTACGAGACAGGTATCGAAATTGATGATGAGATGTATTTTCAGAACTATATAACAGATTTCCCTACTCTTGAGAAATATTACTGTACGGGATTTTACGAGGAGCCGTCTCTTTATGCCACAAATATTTTCGGCACTCAGGCAGATGTCGTATGGAATATGGACAGAGGCATATATGAAGTACCGTTCTCACTGCCCGATGATTATGAAGAGATCGCCGAGTATGCCACCCAGGTAGTGACTGACTACGCGTTCTTTATATCACAGGATGCCGGGGATGATGCCCTTGATAAATACTTCCCCGAGGGAGAAGAGCTCCTTAAGATGATAAAAGCCAGCACCTCAAGGCAGTTCTTTACTCACCACAGTGAGACCCATATGGAGAATATACAGTTAAATGATTTCATCATGTATACTCCGGACTGTGTCTATGTAGGTATCACCATGGATCAGCACTTAAAGATCTGGAGCGGTGATGAGGTCGTACCTATCAACGGAAACTTCTGCTATGTCAAAATAGACGGAGAGTGGAAGGTGTGCGCGATTAAATATTGATAAAGGTATAGTTATCAAGCGAAAAATAAAGCCCCCTCACGCTAAGCTAACCGCGTGAGGGGGCAATTATTTTTCGCTATTTACTTTGTGAATCAATATTTCGCCACACTTTAGAAATTAATCGGCAAGCATCATCATAATCTTGTTTGATCTTGCGACAAATTTAGTCATGGCCTCGGGATCAAGTGGTGCATTCTGAAGGAGTGCCAGGTCATATAGCTGCTCGCAGAGGAGCGTTACCTTCTCTCCCTCTTTTTCCTCAAGGATCTTTTCAACCAGCTTATTGTTTGCATTAAGCACAAGTGTCATGCCCTCTTTGCCAAAGGCTCCCATATCCATTCCGGGCATAGAATACATCTTCATCATATCCTGCATTCTTCTGCTCTCTTCCGATACGGTGATCATTGAAGAAATATCCTTATTCTTTAATTTCTCAAGTTTAACCGTCAGGTTATCCTTCTTGATTGCCTTCTTAAATATCTTTGAGAGTTCCTCGCACTGTTTGTCCAGTTCTTCCTGGGCCTTCTTGGAAGTCTTTGTCTTAAATTCCTCGGTAAGGTCTGCATCTATTCTTGCAAACTTAACGCCCTCATTTCTGCTCTCGAGCTGTGAGATAAACGGCTGATCGATACGCTCAGGCAAAAGGACCGCATCCTTCTTGGCCTTCTTAAACATATTGATGTACTGGCTCTGCTGCTGCTCATCAGTTACATAGTAGATGACCTTTTCCTTCTTTTCGCCCTCAGCATTTTCGCCTTCAGACTTATCTTCCGACTCATCCTTTACTACTTCCGCTTCTACCTCATTACCCTCAGCATCCGTAGCCTTTTCTTTATTTTCATCATCTTCCGTATCGATTGGCTTTACCTCAAGGCATTCGGGGAGAGTCATGTACTCACCGTTAATATTCTTAAACATGATGTAGTCTGTCATCTTGTCACAGAATTTATCATCCTTTAAGCAGCCGTACTTAATAAAGGGACTGATGTCATCCCAGTATTTAACATATTCATCTCTCTCTGTCTTGCACATTCCGGAGAGTTTGTCAGCTACCTTCTTTGAGATGTAGTCCGCAATCTTCTTTACGAAACCGTCGTTCTGAAGAGCTGATCTTGATACATTTAACGGCAGATCAGGACAGTCGATGACACCTTTAAGGAGCATCAGAAACTCAGGGATTACCTCTTTAATGTTATCGGCTATAAATACCTGATTGTTGTAAAGCTTTATTACACCCTCGATGGACTCATATTCCATATTTATCCTCGGGAAGTAAAGGATTCCCTTTAAATTGAAGGGATAATCCATATTTAAGTGGATCCAGAAAAGCGGCTCCTTGTAATCCTTAAATACTTTTCTGTAAAACTCGGTATATTCCTCCTTGGTGCAGTCATTGGGATGCTTTGTCCAAAGAGGCTGCGTATCATTAAGAGGGACAGGTCTCTTCTTAATCTTGAGGCGGTCAGGCTTAGGATCTTCGCCTTCCTTTGTCTCCTGCTTTACATTCTCGATCACAACATCAGTATCGAGTTTTTCTTCCTGATCGATGATCTCGGTGAGTTCTTCTCCCTCTTTTGAGAGATATATCTCAGAAGGCATAAATGAACAGTATTTCTTAAGTACTTCCTCTGCCTCATACTTGTTTGCAAATTTTAGACAGTCCTCATTGAGGAACAGGGTAATCTCAGTACCTACTCCTGTCTTGTCGCCGTCTTTCATATCAAACTCTGTACCGCCGTCACACTCCCAGTGAACAGGCACAGCGCCATCTTTATAAGAAAGCGTATCGATATGTACCGTATCGGCTACCATGAATGCAGAGTAGAAACCAAGACCGAAATGACCGATGATCTGGTCCTCATTAGCCTTATCCTTGTACTTTTCTATGAAATCTGTGGCTCCGGAGAAAGCAATCTGGTTAATATACTCCTCAACCTCATCTGCAGTCATTCCCAGACCGTTATCTATGAACTTAATCGTCTTGTTCTCCGGGCTGACTATAACCTCGATCTTGCCCTTATAATCCTCAGGGAGGGTATATTCACCCATCATGTCCAGCTTTTTAAGCTTTGTAATGGCATCGCATCCGTTGCTGACAAGCTCTCTGTAAAAGATATCATGATCCGAATAAAGCCATTTTTTAATAATTGGGAAAATGTTGTCACTGTTGATTGACAGACTTCCGTGTTTTTCTGACATATAAAACACTTCCTTTCATTAATAATACAACGAATTACCGTCTTCAGAAAATAAACGGACTCTTTCGTTTTTTCCATAAATGATTTTAACTCCCGAAAATCGTCAAGTCAAGGAAAAATTAGCACTCACGAAAATTGAGTGCTAATAATTGAGTGTGATATTTAATTAATGATATTTATTGGAAATATTTCTGATAAACGTCAAAGAAATTTTCTGAGTCAGTATCCTTTACCATCTGCAGGTTGTAATCAAGGGAATCCCATAATTCTTCATTTACATAGCAACTTAATCCTGATTCAAACTGGGTATATGCCACATTAAACTGATCAAGTTGTCTCTCCCTTATTATCTCCTTCTTGACCGCATCTATACTGGTCACATCGTTAGGATTTACACAATATATGATATAATAACCATCTTCGCCTTCCACAACATCACTGTATTCCCCTTCTCCAAGTAAAAAGGCGGCATTTTCAAGATTCGGGTCCATCTCCCCTTTCCTGTAGTAAAGATTGACATTATCTGCTTCTGAGTAACTGTCAGCTACTGTATCAAAGCTGTTTCCCGATACCAGCATCTCGTGGGCCTCTGCTGCTTTGGCCTCCTGCTCCTTCTTTCCGGCGTCTGACAGATGTGTCGTTTTACCGTACTCGTCTGTCTGGGAAAAGTATAAAACTATCTCCCTGACAATGATGGTTCTCGCCTCATCATCACTTATTTCAGTGTTTACGGAACTTATTAAACCCTGATATACTTTATCCGCAAGAGCATAATCTTCGTAAAGCGACACTACTGTATCCTCTGTAATACCGCCCATCGCCTCTTTCTCACTGTCAGTCAGTGAACCGAAATATTCAGCTGCTGCGTCTTTAACTTTCTGCTTTTCCTTATCATCAAGAGTTATGCCGTTTTCGGCTGCCATAAGGGTCATGATCTTGATCCTGGCCAGTCTTGAAAAAACCGTATCCTTTATATTTTCTCCCAGAGACACGCCGTTTAAGCTTACCGACCAGATTTCACTGCCATAAACCGATGTGTACTCATTCTTCATATTTGCAAGGTATACGAGAGCTTCAGTATCGTAGCATGACAAATTCTCTATCCTGAATATTTCCCCGTCTTTAAAGCCGGTTGTCAGAATATATTCGGTATCATTTGCACATCCTGCGGTACATGTTATCAACATTATCCACATTAATAGTGTGCAAAAAACGGCTTTTTTATCTTTGTTAAATTTTGATTTGTCAAATTTTAGGTTCACTATTCGTTATTTGATATACAATGTATTGTTACGTAAACTAAAAATGTGTATTTCTCAGTAAATAAGGGGTGTTACATGTTAATTGGTAAACTTATCAAACTTTCCCAGCATTCTTTCGAGCCCTGCCATATTGTCATTCACACTGTTGTTTATACGGCTCCTGTTTAAGTCTCTTGTCGCCATATCATGATTCTTTTTAAGATCAGGAAGAGGTACTCCCTCAAGATATGACTTCATATATGCCTGACAGTCCAGATATCCGAGTTTGTAGCGATATGCTGAATTTACTTTTGACAAATCCGCTGTGCCAATTATATTGCCGATTTCAAGAGTATGACTCGGTATGATATTGTACAGTTTTGAGTCAGGAAATCTGCTCTGCTCACTTTCGTACAGATTATTCAGGCTTATTACAATTATATCTTTTATACCATCATCATAGAGGGGTTTTATCGGTGTATTATCAAGCATGCCTCCGTCAAACCAGTTTAATCCCTCCACTCTGACAGAATCATATATGACCGGAATCGCTGATGAGGCCAGGATATACTGTTCAATCACCTCGGCCGGTTTGCCGTTCTGAAGGGTATAACCTACCACAACCTCACCCTCATCATTCTTGGTGCAGGCTGTCACGTAATACTTTACTTCCGATTCAGACATTTTATTAAGATCAACTGAAGATCTGATCAGTTTCAGCAGACCTTCTCTTGAAAAAATACCGTCTCCCTGTCTCGTCACGTCAAAACCGTTCTCATCAAAATCAAGGAAATCAAGGGGATCGATATTTTCCCAGAGTTCCCTGGCTTTATCCAACTCACATCCTGCCAGGAGAGCCATGTTCACGCTGCCTATGGAATTGCCGGATACGGCAACTGTCTTATCAAGGATACCTGCTTCCTTAAGGGCCACGAGGGCACCTATCTCATATGCACCTTTACCTCCGCCTCCTGCAAGGACAATTCCAAACTTTTTATCACTGATAGCAGATTTTGTATCAACGGTATTACCCTTCTTTTCCGCTTTTACCTCTGCTTCAAGGGCTGCCAGTTTTGCCAGCATCTCATCTGTTAGTTCTGCCATATTCCCCTCCTTGTGTTGTTAACCGTAATTTCCTTTATATGATAACAAATATTTATTTTATTTGAAAACAGACGGATAAATGTATTTATCCGGACAATTGCATTTATCTATATATTGTGTTATTATGTCACCGTGATACGCAATATATTGTGCCTCTGTTTTTCATCATTATATTGAATTTTTAAAACCGGAAAAGCCTTTTATGGCAGGCTTTATCGTCATTATTAAATATAAAATATTTTTCGGTTTATGTAAACATTTATTTAGAGCGAGTCCATACTTATGTAAACCAGTCCTTAAGTGTTACATCTCTGTTTCAGATTTTATTCAAAACCTTTAAATATAATGGATCTCGCAGTTTTATATCATTTTCGATAGACGTTTGTCACAAAACATAATTTTCTTTCAATTATTCCTCTTTGGTTTACATAACTTTCAGACTGATTAACATAATTTATGGACTTGTTACGCAAAATGTTGTATGTATTTTTAATTTTCGCTACTACATATTGTATTTTACAATAAAAAATAAGGGTTCCACGCTCCGCTGCGCAATGCGTGAAACCCTTATTTTTTACTTTACTCCCGCACTCTGGCCGTAAGCTTGTCATCACTTACATCGATTACTATTGTATCCTTACCTTTTACTTTTCCCGAGAGGATCAGCCTTGCGGAAAGGGTCTCAACAGTCTTTTGGATAAACCTTTTAAGTGGTCTGGCACCATATACGGGATCATATCCGTTGTCCGTTATATATCTCTCTGCCTCGTATGTCAGTTCTACCGTAATCTCCTTATCAGACAGTCTCCTGTTAAGGTCTGCCATGATCAGTCTGACTATGCTTCCTATGTTGTCCTTTGTCAGTGGCTTAAACAATATGGTCTCATCTATACGGTTCAGGAATTCCGGTCTGAAATGATTTTTCAGATCAGTCATTACGCTGTTTTCCGCATCAGGAGATATATTACCGTCATCATCTATACCATCAAGCAGATATCCGGCACCGATATTGGATGTCATGATCAGGATAGTGTTCTTAAAATCTACAGTCCTGCCCTGGGAATCGGTGATCCTTCCGTCATCGAGTACCTGGAGGAGTACGTTAAATACATCAGGATGAGCCTTTTCAATCTCATCAAAGAGAACTACGCTGTACGGTTTTCTCCTGACAGCTTCCGTCAGCTGGCCCCCCTCATCATAGCCTACATATCCCGGAGGCGCTCCTATCAGTCTCGATACGGAGAATTTCTCCATATACTCGCTCATATCAAGCCTGACTATGTTGGATTCATCATCAAACAATGCCTCCGCCAGCGATTTGGCCAGTTCCGTCTTGCCCACACCGGTAGGACCAAGGAACAGGAATGAGCCTATAGGCTTTGTGGCATCCTTAATACCCGCTTTCGACCTGATTATGGCCTCGGCTACCTTTGTGACACCTTCATTCTGGCCCACAACTCTCTTATGTAATATCTCCTCGAGACCGAGGATCTTGTTTCTCTCCGATTCGTTTAGTTTTGATACCGGGATGCCTGTCCATCTTGAGACGATACGGGCAATCTCTTCATCGGATACACATTCATGGAGATATTTATTCTCCCCTTTTGTTCCCGATTTCTCGCTGTTTTCCCTCTCCTCAAGCTGCTTTTTTAATGCAGGAAGAGTACCGTATGACAGCTCAGCAGCCTTTTCCAGATTTCCCTCTCTCTGGGCTATCTGTATCTGGTTGTTGACGGACTCAATCTGTTCCCTTAACTTTGACAGGTCGGTTACGGACGCCTTTTCCATCTCCCAGTCAGCCTTTGCAGTATCAAACTTTTCCTTCTCATCAGCCAGTTCTTTCTTTAAAGCATCCAGTCTCTGGAGGCTGAGGTCATCAGTCTCTTTCTTCAGAGCCGCCTCCTCTATCTGGAGTTTCATGATCCTGCGCTGCATTTCATCAAGTTCTGTCGGCATGGAATCAAGCTCGGTTTTTATCAAGGCACACGCCTCATCTACCAGGTCTATGGCCTTATCGGGCAGAAATCTGTCGGAAATATATCTGTGGGAAAGGGTAGCTGCCGCCACAAGCGCAGTATCCATTATCTTTACACCGTGATATACCTCATACCGTTCCTTCAGACCACGGAGGATGGCTATGGTATCCTCAACTGTCGGTTCATCAACCATAACTGGCTGGAAACGACGTTCCAGAGCCGGGTCCTTCTCAATATATTTTCTGTATTCATCAAGGGTTGT
>CADBFE010000032.1 GCA_902793845.1 uncultured Lachnospiraceae bacterium
GTAAAATTCCTGCCTTCCACATAAGCTTCTACAGCCTGAGGCATTCCACCTACCGCCATATAAATTCTGAAATCCCGCATCAGCTTTCTGTTTAAGGAATTTCCAACCGGCTTCCCTAGCTTATATAAATCCCGCAATACGCCATAGGTATCATTTCCGATGGCCCACATAAATTCTTCATAGTCCATCGGATATATCTGTATTTTCATCTCCTCAGATGGAAGCACTATATCCTTGACATTCTTTTTTATACTGATCAGAGAACCGGTCTCAATATAGTCATATCTTCCGTCCGCAACCAGGTACTTTATAGCCTGGCGAACTTTAGGCATAAGCTGGATCTCGTCAAATATAATAACGGATTCTCTTTTATACAACGTTATCCCAGTTGCAGTTTGCAGTCTAAGAAAAAAAATATCCAGATTTGCTATGTCATCGAACACATCAAGAACATCCTGCGTTATGTTAGCAAAATCCACTTTTATATATGACTTATACTCTTGCTTTGCAAATTCTTCGGCAATTGTCGATTTCCCAACACGCCTGGCCCCTTCCAGAAGCACAGAATACTTTGGTGCCTTTTTTTCTTTCCAATATTTTAGCTTTTCTAAAGCTTTTCTCTTAAACATACTATCTCCTCAAAACAACATAGTTCCATTTCTTCAAACTTTTATAGTACCATTTCTTCAATATTTCAAAGGCTTTGTTCCGTTTCTTCAAGATTTATTTCTACTTTCAGTACCGTTTCTTCCAAATTACTGCCAAAAAGCACCCTGCATAACGCAGAGTGCTCTCATCTCATTGTAGTTCACCTTATAATTCTTTTACCATATATCCGCACGTAAATGGGAAGAAATCAAATTTTTTAGTTCCGGTATGTACGGCTCCGTTCTGTTCATACCATTTCCTAAGCCGTATATTTTCTTCAACAATTCCTATGTTTATGAGTTTGCATCCTTGATTTCCTGCAGTTTCATATGCATGCTCTAATAATTTCTTACCAAGTCCGCTATGCCTATATTCAGGAAGGACTGCAAGATTATTGAGTTCACATTCATTATTATCCTGCATCAGCAAAGAGTAATATCCGCATATAACACCATTTTGTTCATATACAAACATCAGACGTGGCTCGTTATCCATTTGTAGGTACAAACGCTCTTCTGTAGTTGCAAATGCCGTGAATCTTGGAGCGTTATCTATCGTAAATCCAAATTCTTCAGCTACAGTTTTGAAGCTCTTTCTTATAACATCTACACATACGGGAATATCATCCCTTGTGACTTCTCTGATCATTTTTCTTATTCCTCATCGTACGTTTAACTGTAATATAATTAACAATTGTTACTTTTTCAGGCTTTTAACCATATTGGCCAAAGACAGCAAACTTTCCGATTTAACTATGGCAATACCCTGTCCTTCATCACCCAAAACAACCAACTGGTCCCCGGGCGATATTTCAAAGAGTTTCCTGGCTTTTGCGGGAATGACAATCTGCCCCTTGTCTCCTACTGTAACCAGTCCAAACAGATGCTTCCCTTTAGGGGGAGTTGCCAATCCCAGATTCTCATCCGGTTCATAGTTTGCCAGATCATCCAGTGACACCCCAAAAATATCAGCAAGCTGTTTGCATTTATCAAGATCGGGAATACTGTCCCCGGCTTCCCATTTTGCAACAGATTGCCTTGTAACCCCAAGTTTTTCTGCTATATCTTCCTGAGTCATTTGGAATATTTTCCTCATCTGAACCAGATTATCCTTAAACATTTATTTCTCCTTTTTCTTCTTAATTCCCAATACTGCCCATCTGAAAAACGGAATTCTTGAAATAATGGCATACAGACCATAGCCAAATAAAAATCCTGCCACAAGACTAAGTAAATAGCATACAACTGCCGGAGCAAACTTTGGCTTTGCAATAAATAACGCAACGGAAGATATTCCAAGATAATGAAATACGTAAAGGCCAAAGCTGTGACCGGACATCCACTTTGTAAAGGCATTCGAAAAATCTCCGAAACGTGCCATTCCCGAAAGCATTGCCAGAGACCCTGCATATGCATCAAGCGCGTACAAAAAGCCTCTGTTTATCGGCTTGTCAGCGTAGTTTTCGCCAAAATAGAAAACGGTGAAGATCACACAAAGTGTCACAGCAATAAGGATCAAAGGTACCGATACCCTCTTTAACCTGTCTATCACAGAGTCATTTGAGAATATATAAAATCCGAGAATAAAGAACACAAAGTAAAATGCAACTCTGTAAACGGAAACAATGGGAGCATTAAGAATCTGTGCTGCTCCCCAGATAGGAAAAACGAATAGGATTATCAGCCACAGAGGTGTTTTTTCTCCTGCCTTTAGCAGTTTTCCTTTTTCTACTTTCCTGATGAGCAAAAGCATCACGCAGTATACCCAAAGAAGGTGCATAAACCACAGCACTCCGCTTCCGGATAAAACCATAATGAAAAATATAATCGGTTTGGGAACACCTTCAGCGGCGAGGCCTTCAAAACCTCCACCGAGGGACATGCTCACATATCCCTGAACAAACTGAAAGACAAAAAGACCTATGGTTGAAGGAACAAGAAGTTTTAAGGTTCTTGACCTCAGAAATTCTTTGCCGGAATGCCGGTCCAGATAAATTCTTGCACTGATTCCGGAAACAACAAATAATATCGGCATAAACCAGGGATAAACCAGATACTGGAATATGTCATAGTACTGAACCGGCAGATCGGTTATCCTGCCCAGGCCGCCAAGCACTCCTTCGGCATTATACATGTAGAATACGTGATAGATCACAACTATGATAACAGTGATCCAGCGAATGTTGTCCAAATAGTGTTTTCTCATATTTTTCCCACCTTTGCAATATATTTTAACATCATTCTATTGCTCCGGTAAGCCTTTGTCTATCAACAAAAATTTACATTTTGAAAGGATTTATGTTCGAATTAATTGCTATTCATCCATGGCAGCCGTAATCCTTCATGCAGAGTGTTTTCGCATTTCATTAATAAATCAGTTTTTCTATTTCCTTTATCTCTTCTGCTTTTCTCTCAACATACTCGGCAATTACATAGTCGGGATTTATCTCGCCAAGCATGGTGGAATCGTAGTTTTCTCTTGAGACCACATATACATCCGCAAACTCTTCCGAGAGAGAAGGTATCATGGCGCTGCGGAATGAATCTCCAACGAGAAGTATGCTCGCCTGTATATTTGCCGTGTCATTATGGATATGGGATACAAATGTCGTATTCTGAGTAAGACCGTACTCCGGCCAGTCAGGTACTATCGTTCCGTCTATTACATAATCGAGATCATCGTTAAATACCGTCCTGACTCCTGCCATCCTGGCCAGGTCCACATCTGCTCCGTAATGATAGTTATCTTTAAGGGGTGACGATGTATATGTACGACATGCAAACGGAGGTATTACGTATGAGAGTCCCGCCAGGGCAGTTTCCGTACCTATATATCCGCCGAGCTGATTCCAGTGGGTATCATGGGGATAGTAAAGTTCGTAATCTGTGTGATATTTAAGGAGCTCTTCTTTTGCAGATACAGCATTTACTCCGTTATCCGATAAGTATTCCACCAGCATGTCTGTCCTTGATCTCTCACAGTGTATATAAGTATCCGGCATATATTCCGAGTATACATGCTCTTTATTCGGGATAAAGAGTATCACAAAACCTGTGCCTCTCTTTTCGAGTTCATCCGATACGGTTTTGGCATCAGCAAGGATATCACTCTTTTCCTCCTCACTGAACGTGTTGGTACCCTCATAATCAGCTACCGAGTCTCCGTCTGTCACGCTCTTAAAAAAGAGCCACCTGTTATCGCCGAGGATCACCTGGACCGATGGTATCTCACCCATCACAAAATATGTAGCCAGAGTATCTGCCTTGCAGAGGTTTGGTCTCTGGTACACTGTCCATCCGGTATCAAGGGATGTGATGATATCACCCGTATCCCTGACTGATTCGGATATGCCATGGAGTGATATTTTCCATGACATCACAGACAGGAAAAACATTATGGTGATGATCAGTACTATATGCCATTTTGTTTTTATGGCTTCTCTCAATTTACTCTCCTAGAAGTTTCCGTAAATATACGGAGCATATGTTGCATTTACTACGGCGCATATCGCCAGTAATGTAAATATTACTAACATTCCGTTTCGCAAAAGGACAAATACCTTTTTGTCACTAAATCGTTCATAAAGTTTTTCCAATGGAAAACACAAAAGTATGGCAAGAGCAAAAAACGGCAGAAACCGTATGGTCCTTGTCTCCAATATGACTCCCCCTGCTCCGCCAAGTCCAAACATTCCCCTTAAATACAAACCTGTGAGTTTCAGATCCGCTGCCCGAAACGGTACCCAGAGCAGATTTACAAAAAACAGGGTATACAGATGACCCGCAAATCCTTTCAGCGTCTTATTTATGGCCGGGATATATTTCTCGAGTGTAAGGAGTATAAAATATCCCATACCCCATATGATAAATGACAGATCTGCCCCGTGCCATGCACCTGTAATCAGCCATACGACAAACATATTGAAGATATGACGAACCATGCCGCATCTGTTACCGCCAAGAGGTATATAGATATAATCCCTGAACCAAGCTGTCAGGGATATATGCCATCTCTTCCAGAAATCAGATATGCTGACTGCCCTGTATGGTCTGTTAAAGTTTTCCCGGATCTCGAATCCCATCATGCTGCCTATACCGATCGCCATATCCGAGTATCCTGAGAAATCAAAATATAGCTGGAGAGTATAGGCTATGGAGCCTATCCACAGACCTATTACGGAGTAGTGATTGCCGATGGCTGTTCCGTTAAAGTAATAATCTGCCAGGAGTCCTAACTTGTCTGCTATGAGTACTTTCTTGCAAAGATACTTTCTTGCAAAGACCTGTGGCAATTCTCTCAAATGCTTTTCCGAAATCATATGTTTTCTTATCTGACAGTCCGTTTTTAAACTCTTCAAATCTGATGATCGGACCGCTTGTCACAGTAGGGAAAAAACTAAGATATAAAAAGACTTCCGGTAAAGAGACTTTGCCGGTGATCTTTTTCCGGTACGTATCCACAATTAACGATATGGCCTGAAATGTAAAAAATGAAATCCCGAGAGGCACAAAAAGATTAGTGCCATTAAAATATTTGACAAACAAAAGAGGTCCTGCAGCTGCTATTGAAAAACATACAGTCGACACCCTGTTTCTTGCTACTCTGATAAGGGTAGTAAAGAACCATATAATCAGAGAATATACACACAAAAAAACGAAGGCTTTAGCGCCTCCCCATATATAAAATATGCAGTTCATGAGGAATATCATAATGGTTTTGGCTATGTCCTTCCTGCGCAGCAGGAAAAACATAGCCATGAACCAGGGTAATATTCCTATCAAAAACAATCCGGAAGTAAATGACATTACTTACTCCTAATCATTATTTTTAGAGATTAAACTCTGAGAGGATATCTTTAAGTCTGGTTGCGAGTTCATTCATATCGTTGCTGGTAGCTGTAACAGCAGACATAGACTCCTGTACATATGCAGTCGATGCACTTGTCTCCTCAGAGTTGGCAGCACATGTCGCAGCCGAATCGGTAAGATTGTTAACCGCACTGACAACCGCATTGCAGCTCTTGTCCATGTTGACGCTAAGCTCATCAAGAGTATGTACCTCATTGTTGATTGCCTCTATCTTTTCAACAATAGCTGCATATTTCTCTCCTGTTAAGTTTACACTCTCCTCCTGCTTTGAGATAGCCTTTCTCACGGCATCTCTCTGCTTAACTGTAGTCTCAACACTCTCGTTAAGTTCGTTGAGCATGTTGTCGATGGTAGATACCGCATCTGCCGACTGAGAAGCGAGTCCTCTGATCTCATCAGCAACAACCGCAAATCCGCGTCCTGCCTCGCCGGCTCTGGCTGCCTCGATGGAAGCATTGAGGGAGAGGAGGTTTGTCTGAGCTGCGATGCTTGAAATCAGCCCACTGGCCTCGGCAATCTTTGAAGCGCTGCCGGCCATGGCATCGATGGCATCAAATACATTTTCAAATGCAATACTGTTGGCCTCTGTATCATGAAGGAGTGTATCGATTACATCTATACCGTCATTAATGGTCTCTCCGATAGAAGAGCTGACATTTGCAAGTGTCTCTGATGTGGTAGCACTTGTGACAACTATATCACCGAGTATCTTGGTCTGCTCGGAAGCACTGCCTGTCTCGTGAGCCTGAGCTGAGATATTTTCTGCGATCTCGTTGATTGCGGAAGAAATTTCACCTGTAGCTCTCTCTACATCCTGTGATGCAGTATTAAGTTTGTCCGATACAGCATTGATCTCTGTAGAAGTCTCATTGATGAGTCCCATGATCTCCCTTAATGTGTCATAGAGCTGTACTGTAGCCTTTGACATCGATCCGATCTCATCCCTTGACGCCACGCAGTTAGGTGTAAATGCGAGATTCTTGTTTGCAAGGTTGATGATGTTGTCTCTGGTACACTTGATACCCTTTACAATGTAGATAACTACTCTGAAGAGAAGTACGAGTGAGACAATCACTACAATACCTGCTGCGAGGAAGATTGAATTGAGGATTTTGTTCTTCATACTTTCAATCTGCTTCATCTCGTAGATTGCATACGCATCCATCAGATCCTCCATGGCATTAAGATCATCTCTTGCAGAGTTGAAATATACCATCTGCTCACCGAACGATCCCTCACCTGTGAGAGGATTAAATGCGGCGAGCCACTGATCAAATAATTCGTTAAAATCTGCTTCGAGATTCTCAAGTGTTCTGGTATCATCAGATACATCAGAGTCTCCGTTCTCTTTTGTGAGAAATGCCAGAGTGTACTCTGTAAACAGTTCATTATTTCCTCTTACTAAGTCCATTGCCTCTGTTACTCTCTCAAGGGTCTGTACATAGTTGTCTTCATACTCGGCAGTCTGCTGTGCGAGCTCTTCATCTGAGAGATCATCCAGACATTCGTTCATATAAAGATCGGCGACAAGGGCCTGATAGAAATCTCTGTCCGCATTTATGAGGAGACTGCTTGATTTATACAGCTCATCATAAATTGCTTTTTCCATATTTGTCTCAACATAGTTTGTCACGGTAGCCACACATACTATCAGTCCGATAATGATAGCTACGAGAGGCCCTATAATGACAGCAAACTTACCGGTCATCTTCATGTTTCTCATATTGTTGTCTCCTTTATACTTCTAAAAATTACTTTTTGTCCCTTTTTACTATAAAAAGTACTTTTTAAACTATACCATTTATTCACTTTTAAATATATATACTTTTTTAACAATACTAAACCGACAATATTGTCAAATAAATGAATGTGAATCAATATAATATTACTGCACATTATGGTTTACATAAAAGTCATAACAGGCTTTCAGTCCCTTATCCAGGGGTGTAAAATCGCTAAATATATCTTTTATCCTATCTCCTTTGTATATATTACTCTCGTTCATATAAAGAGGGAACGGCATGGGCACCTGGGAACGGCATGGGCACCTCTCCTGATATACAGTCATCCACTGTTATATCAGCTATGTCAAAAGTATTTCCGATACCATTTACCAACGCATCAGTGAACGACCTGTAATCATACACTTTGTCACCACATACATTAAATACTTTGTTCTCAGCAGTAGGATTGCCGATGCATCTGTATATTATTTCAGCCAGATCATCTGTATATACCATCTGGAATCTGCCGTCTGCATCCACGGGATAGAGTATCTCTCCCATCTCCATTATCCATTTAAAATATATGCTCTCTCTTGGAGCATAATTGTACGGGCCGTACAAAAACGGTGGTCTTAAGACTGTATATTTACAGCCGTTTGATACAAGCTCTTCTTCCAGAGCAACCTTGCCCTTTACATAGAGTCCCACATCGCCCTCGATGAGCCTGTCCTCTTTGGGACCGTCCTCATCATATACCTCACCGGTGCCATGCATGAGTACATCACATGTACTGACAAAATATATCTGTCAAAAGAAATCCCCGATAATGAGAGTACGGATATGAGTCCCTCAATATCGCCTTTCTGGTATCCGCAAAAATCAACGACGGCATCCATGTGATCAGGTATGCCGCCATTTTCCTTAAGTTCACCTATACGGGTTTTTATATTATCATAATCCCTGCGGTCACTTTTTACGGATACTATCCCCGGTGATGATATGGGGACGTTTCCTCTGTTTAAGAGAAATATCTCGTCTCCTCTTTTTAACAGGAGCTTTGTAAAAGATCTGCCCGCAAAATATGTTCCGCCAATTATAAGTATTTTCATATATTATTAAATCTGCTTCCTTGAATTAGGTCTGTTTTCCATCTGTTTCTGAGTCAGGTATGCCTCAAGGTTTGGCATCCTCCGATCGAGGACTCCTCCGTATATAGCCATGCCGTTCATCTCGTTTTTTCTGATGGGTCTGCCGCCCAGCTCGAAAAATGCTTGATTTCTCTGATCCAGATATTCTATAGTCAGTTTCTTATGAAACTCTATCTCCAGGTCCTTTGGTACAGCCAGTGAGAAACCGTTTGCCGACAGGTCCTTCAGATTGAGGTTCATGGGCTCAGAGCCGATACCGTTTACCTTGACCTGGGCTGCTATACCTACCCTGAAACAGCTCCGCCTGTTTAACTTTACTCCCGGCAGCTTTGATGTGATGACATTGCACTCTTTTTCATGATAGATCTTGTTATCGATCCTTACCTTCTGCCAGTATATGGGGACCTCTCCGTCCTGACGGATGACCAGCATCTCTACTTCGTAATGACCCTGCAGATTTACCACGACACCATCTACCATAAGGGGCTCGACCACCAGTGAATTGTCTACTATGGTCTCTATTTTTGTAAAAATCTGCATCTTGCCTCTCTCATTTGAGATAGTCAGCGACAACTGATTTCCGGGTTCAAGATCGTCGAAAGTCATTTGTTTTCTCCCTCTTACTTTTTTCAGATTATAAAGCAGATATTATGAGCAGCATATTGCCTGTTGCGGGGACATCTTTTATCCCGCAGGGTATGATGAAGCTGTCTCCCTTTTTCACATTTTTACCGTCTGCCGTGCCCTCTCCATCTGCTACTGTGCATATGAGGAAAGGCTCATCATGTGACAGGTCTGCTTCTTTTGTAATATGCATCTTCCAGACTTTATAGCAGTCATTTGATTCAAGGAGCTGCTTTTCATCATAAACGTCTGTCGTATGAATTATATCACATTCTCCGTACTTTCCCGGAGTCTTTATTACATCGAGGCTCTGCTTTAAATGCAGTTCTCTTTTTTTGCCGTCTGTCACTCTGTCAAAATCATATACCCTGTATGTGATATCGCTGGACTGCTGGGATTCGAGTATGACAAATCCGCCTTTAATGGAATGAAGTGTACCGGGGTCGATCTGGATGAAATCCCCTTTTCTCACAGGTACTTCATTGCAGAGTTCACTCCATCTGCCGTTATTTATCATATCCTCCAGTTCTTCATGATCTTTTGCATTATTGCCGATGATGAGGGATGCTTTGTCAGGGCACTCAAGGATATACCAGCACTCTTTTTTGCCAAGAGAGTTTTCATATTTGCGTGCATACTCATTGTTCGGATGTACCTGGATAGAGAGATCATCCTTTGCATCTATTATCTTTGTGAGCAGAGGAAACTCCGGATAATCTGCATGTCCAAAGAGTTCCGGTACATTTTTCCATAAATCGGACAGTGTCCTGCCGTCATATTCTCCTCCGTCTATGATACAGTCGGCATCACGATATGCGGATACGCCCCATGATTCACTTCCCCAGATTTTTTCTTTTATTACGGGCTTTAAAAACAAAATCTTACTTTTCACGTTTTATGTTTCCTTTATCTTGAACCTATTACGGACAGGAGATAAAACTCCGATCTGTCATCATCATGAGTCTCTGTGATCGTAATCTTCAGTTCATGTTCTTTATTTTCTCCATGGACGAGGATATTGTCTATACGCAGATTATCACCCCAGTCCTCATCAAAGTTGGCATCAAGTGTGACAGAATTTTTTTCGTCACCGTCAATCACTGCCTTTGCAACCGGTGCAGGTTTATTTGGCGTCTGCTTATACTGGACTGCCACACCCGTTCCCTTTATCTTAAAGGTTATGGAAGCATTCTTTTCTTTTGCAGTCCATCCTCCCTTAAAATTATCGGTGAAGTATTCCTTTTCCCTCTCATCTTTTGTAAAGCCGACAGATACGGCTTCGATGTCTTTACACTGATATCTCTCTGATATTTCGTATTCATTTTTCGTGAGAGGTTCCTTTACTTCCTCAAAGGAGTATTCCTCTATTACCCTGTCTTTATCGATCTCATTCAGATAATATGTGATGACATCGGCCAGTATACTGTGACCTCTGTCATTGGGATGGAGATAATCCGTTGTCACATCAAGAGCTTTTACATCCCCGCGCTTTACCATCTCGTACATGGTTTTTATGATACTGCAGCATGGCAGTTCATAATATCTGCCTATCTCGATATGCTTTGAAAACGCATTGGCACCATCATCGTATTTAATATTATGGATCAGCATGACAGCCGGCTTTGACTCATGATAATACACATGTCTGATGAGTCCCTCATACGTCTCTTTGAAAAAATCGGTGTTTTCATCATTTACGGTAAATTCTATAAAGACCAAATCGGGCTTTTTTGAAAATACATCTCTGTCCACTCTGGCTACGCCAAACTGGCTGGTGGTTCCGCCGATACCTGCGTTTATATAAGTCACTTTGCTCTTTGGATATTTCTCCTCAAACCATTTATATGTCAGGTACGCGTAACATTTTTCATGTACTGATGCATTGCATCCCTGGGTGATGGAGCCTCCGAGAAAAGCTATATTTACAGGCTCTCCGTTTGATGCCTTGTCCATCACCTTTTTTATTCTGCCCCAGTTACCCCGGTTTACCATTCCGTCTTTTGCTATAAGTGCGGGTTCCATTTTTACCTCCTACCCTTTATCGATGACCTTGTCTACAGGCCCGTCGTCTTTTTCCATTCCTATCTCTACAGGTGCCTTTCCGTATATCTCCTGATCGTACTCGCCGGTCTTGTCCCTGTATTCATCTGCTTTTCCGTGACCCACGTCTTTTTTCTTCCACGGATTTTTTATCTTTCTCTTTTTGACTTTGACTGTTTTTGTCTCCGTCTTTTTCTCCGGTTCCGGAGTCTTTACAGTCACTGCTTTATTAAGTTCACTGTCATCCTCTTCTTCCGTGTCCTTATCTCCTGCCATCATGCCTATAGCTTTCTTTACGGGAAAGCTCATGAGATACCAGTAAAATCCCGGCATGAGAAATATAGTCCATGGCATGGCATATACCGCATATACACATACCAGGAATATGATGAGGGCCAGAATCGACATCGGTATATATCTGAATGTCAGATAAAAGCTGAGTTTAAACAGCGTAAATCTGCTCTCATCAAATCTTGATGTAAGGGGATAAAGATACGATACGACCATTATATAAAGGGCAAGCACTATATACAGGATAAATGAGAGTGTCCTTGAAAAATCTGTTCCGTATCCGTACAGGTAAATGATATCAAAACCGAGCCAGGCGATAAAAAATATACCTATGATCTTTAATACTATGGTTGTTTTTATATTCTCTTTAAATATCTGGAAAAACAGGTTGGTCACACCGCTGTTTTTACCTCTGGCCACAGTGATGATACACTGGTAGGCTGCGCATGAAGAAGCTCCCATGGTAACAATGGGCAGACTGCACAGTACCCACAAAAGTCCTGTCCATATGATATCCCACAATTTATTCATAAACCGGGCAAACATTGTGTCCGGGCCAAATAAGCTGTTAAATTTCTCCATTGCATCCTCTGATTTTTTATCAAAAACCCGCACCCGAAATTTGGGTGCGGGCTTGATAAATCATTTATTCTTTTTATTCAGGAATTAGTTTCCGAATGTAGCATCAAGTGCATCCTGGAATGCATTCTTGTATGTCTCCTGCCACTGAGCAGGTGTAGTAGTACCGTCGATAAGTGTCTCAAGCTCAAACTCTACACCGAGTGAGTCGTAAAGCTCCATACCGGGTCTTGCAAGGCAGTCGAGCTGGAGGTTCCAGTTAGACTCTTTGATCTCTTCCTTGTTTGCTGTCTCGTTGTACCACCATGTAGCTGTTGCGGGATCATCTCTGAATGATGTATCACCGTCAAACCAGTTATAGAGGTCATACAGGAAGTAGTAAACTCTGAGGGGCTCTTCAACACCTGCAGGAATTACAAAGAAGTTACCGCCTGATGCGTTTACAGCAGGGTTTGTATCCTTGTTTCCGGAAGGTCCTACAGGCCAGTGTACATATACTGTATCCCATGCGAGGTTGCCCTGGCCGCCGTTATCCATAGGATAGTTGCCGTTAGCATTCTGGATCCATACAGCGATAGGGAAGAATCCGATAGTACCATCGTTGTACTGGATTCTCATGGAATCTGCTGCATTGCCGCCATTGTAGTAGTAGTCATAAGGATAAGCATGTGCAGGAGAGTAAAGATCCTGGAACATCTGGAGAACTTCTCCTGTTGCAGCTGATGTCAGAGTCTCTGTCTGGCCGCCTGCGATTGCAGTACCGTTAGACATGAGGAGCTCGTTAAGTGTATCATTTGCAAATCCGCAGTATCCGTACTGATCGATCTGGCCGTCACCATCTGTATCCTGTGTCAGGATCTCGCAGTACTCAAGGAACTTATCCCATGTCCACTCGCCTCTGTCCCAGAGATCCCTGGGATCCTCGAGGTTGTTTTCCTCGAGCATCTGGAGGTTGAATCCGAGAGGATATGTATTTGAGAGACCACCCTGTACCTTAAGGATGCAGGCCTTGTCATCACCAAGATCAAGGTATGAGAATACTGTCTGGTTTGTGAAGAGGTCATCATCTGCAGGCACGATAGTCTTAAGGTCTACGAGGAGACCGTTTGCCTGAGCGGGGATAGCCATACCTGCGTCAACCATGTAAATATCACAGTCGGGAGCACCTGCAAGTACAGATGTATTGAGTGACTCCTTTGTTCCGTCATATGTGAGGTTAACCCATGTAAAGTCGATGTTCATGTTTTCCTTGATAGAAGCAACCTTGTCAAACTTTGCAAGTGCAACTCTCTGGTTTACTTCCTTCTCAGCATGCTTTGCATCATCATCGTCATCTGCAAACTGAGCACCTGTCCAGTCTGCTGAATCTTCAAGGACATCGCCTGTTGCGTAATACTGTCTCCACCATGAACCGATCACGATATCTCTTGCAGTAGTGGAAATAGTTGTATCGCCTGTTGCTGCTGCGCCTGCCGCACCGCCGTTACCTGCGCCGCAGGCTGTCATAGCGAGCATGGTAGCTGCTGTAAGACCTAATGCTAAAAACTTCTTAATGTTTTTCATTAGTTTATTTTTCCTCCTTCAATAATATTGTTTATATTAATTGGTTGTGTCAGCACTCTGACCGATTGATATTGAGTAAACTTCCCATGCTGTAGAAGCCTCTGCCTGGATTCTGCCGCCCCATCTTGAGATGTTTGAAGAACCGAGTACATCTTCGATTGTCTCAAATGTGATCTGGCATACGCTTCCGTCATAAGCTGCATAGCCCTGGCCGCTGCCGTCTGTATCGCCGACACCGACTCTCATCCAGCCTGCCTCTGAATCAGGGAATACAAGCCATATCTCGCCTGACTCTGATGTGTAGCTGATAGAGATTACAGATCCGGGTACGAGGAGCTCTGATACCTCATCTGCCATAAGATCTGCGATCACATCTGCCTGAGCCCATCCGTCTGCCTTTGCAGCGCCGTCAAATGTGACAACGTTTCTTAAAGGTAAGAGTTCTGATGCCATGCCTACTGTTACAGAATATACTTCAAATGCGCCGTCTGACTCAACAAAGATTGTTGTATCCCATGCTGATGAATCATCACCGCAGATCTCTGCGATCATGTCATATGTTACGAATGCAACGCTTCCGTCTGAGATAGCATCAGGTCCGCCTGAGCCGTCTGCATCGCCTACACCGACTCTGTTCCAGCCCTCTCCTGAGAGACCGATCCAGATATCGTCTGTATCTGCTGAGTACTCAACCTTTACGATTGATCCGGGTGTCCTCAGCTTTTCAATTGCCTCATCTGAAAGGACTACATCGTATCCGATCTGAGCCCATCCGTCTGCACTGCCTGCAAGTCCGATATCAATACCGCCTGTAACCGTGTAGCTTGGAGCCTGCTGTCCGATCTTAACTGAATATACTTCAAATGCACCGTCTGACTCGATGAAAATCTGACCCCACTTGGAAGAATCGTCGCCGCATACTGATACGATATCCTCGTATGTGATCTGAGCGATCGTTCTTGAATTGTTGTAGTAAGCGTAACCCTGACCTGAACCGTCGCAGTCACCTACGCCGACTCTGAGCCATGCATCTCCTGAGAGACCCATCCACATATTACCTGTCTCTGATGAGTATTCGATCTCAACTACAGATCCGGGTGTAGAGAGTGCTGCCATCTCTTCCTCTGTAAGATCCTGGTATCCGATCTGGCTCCATCCGTCGCCTGAACCTGCAAGATCAACAGTGATAGGATTTGCTATACCAAAGAGGTTTGATCTGTCTGCACCTGTTGAAGCAGATGAGAACACTGCTGAAGAATCAGCTGCAATTGTGTTGCCGTCTGCATCGAGGAATGTGATGTCAAGGATGTAGAGACCTGCGGGCTCCAAGCCGTTATCTCTTGCTACATCACTCTCCATTGAGAGCACCATGTAGTCACCCTCTGCTGCAGCTCCTGAGAGCTCGTGAACGATAGTTCTGGGGTTAAGGTCTTCTTTATAGATAGACCATGTTGTACCGCCTGACTTTGCTCCGCCGATCACTTCATACAGACTACCTGAAGCTGCATAGAAGTTGCCGTCGTTTGAGTCGATACCGATTGTGACTGCTACAGAAGCAACATCACCGATCGCATCGCCTACAAGAGCATCCATCTGGATAGCGATAAAGGGATTCTTGCCCTGAGGAGTGATCTGTGCTGCAGATTCGCCGTTAAACTCACCTGCCTCAATCACAGAGTCATCACCACTGGGGTTGATCACCTTGTCATTGCCGAGGAATCCGATCTGACCGTCAGAAAAGTCAATACTGGGATTCTCGATTGTCACATCTGCTGCCGGAGCAGCATCTGCTTCTGTGTCCTGCTGAGCCTCTGCTTCATTTCCGCTTGCTTCCTGACCGGCAGGTGCAGTACCGCCGCAGGCAACAAGAGAGAAAGTCATCATGGCTGCAAGGAGCATTGCTAAAAATTTTTTTGCCTTCAACTCTTTCATCCTCCTTTACATTTATAGTTGTTGCATAAAATTTTTTCTGATTTATACTTAAATCCCTTCCGGGATAAAAGCCATGTTTAGCCGACGATACCGGACCGTTCCACGCCCTCGATAAACTGCTTTTGCAGTACTACATAGATCAGTATGATCGGCATGATGACCAGTATGATACCGGCGTTGGTATACTGCTTCTGGAACGTTACGTTCAGTATCTTGTCCTGGTTTGCTATTACGGAAGCCAGAGTCGAAATCTTCTTACTGATAACGACTTTTTCACTAATCATGAAGAGGTTTGCATAAAATGTGTCATTAAACTGCCATACTATCGAAAATACCGTAACGGTAATGACCGAAGGCATTGCATTTAAGAGCATTATACGGAAATAAGTATACCATACTCCGGCCCCGTCCACAAACGCAGCCTCCTCTATTTCCTTGGGCAGTCCCCTGAAAAACTGGTTGAAAATATAGATATATAATCCCGATTTCACACCGCATCCAAGTAATGTCATTATGTACATCGGGGTTACTGTTCCCATCATATTAAGACTCTTGCCGTTTATAAGTGTCATCAGACCAAACGGATCAAACTGCTGGAATGTAAGTCTGAGTGAGAGCATGATCGTATATGAGGGTACTACGATCATCACTACCACACACGCAAAGAGCAGTGACTTGAATCTGAAGTTGAATCTCGCAAAGCCGTAACCCACCATTGAACAGACAAACAGCTGTATTACCGTAAGTGAACATGTATATAAAAGGTCGGCTCCTATAGTCTTAAAATAATCGAGTCTCTTAAGCACCAGCTCATATTTGTCTGTGCCGGGATGCTGGGGCAGCACATACATCATGGGATTGTATATATCCTCAGAAGATGCAACTGAGCTGACGATCATACCGATAAGAGGTGATACTATCACATATCCTACTCCCACCAGGATGGCAACCTTCACAAAGGTCACAAGTATGTTTTTTAACTGGTTTAATGCTATCTTTCTCTCTAAGGGATCGGAGAACATTTTTGTAAACTTTGCCATTTTCATATCCTCCTTTTCCTAGTTGTAATAGAATGTACGTTTTTGTATGAAGCCCACCACCACGACGAGGATGACGCACGTGATCACCGTCGATATCAGTGAAAATACAGAACCGAGTCCGTAGTTGAGCTCCGTAAGGGTCGTGTTGTATGCCAGGTCAAGTACATCTGACTGTGTAAACGAATCCACGATGGTATATACAACATTTGTAATGATGTGGGGCATAACCATGGGGAATGTTACTTTCCAGAATGTCTCGTATCCCGTGGCTCCTTCAATCTTTGCTACTTCGTACAGAGACGAAGGTATCGACTGAAGGGCTGCGATAAACAGGACTATCTGGACACCACTGGCCTTGATGATATCGTTTATACGCTCAACTGCCGCCGTCACGTAATCAAGGAGTGATGCCGGTATACCGAGGTTTACAAACATGTCTATCAGGTAGTCCATGGAAAATGCCACATTGGCACTGCCTGCTGACTGGGCCATCTCCGTAGCCTGGGTAGCCACACCACCGTTCATCATGGTAGATGAGAGCTCGATGGCTGCCTGGATCGCATTTGAGTTAAGTATTACAGGCAGGAAAAAGATCGCTCTGACTATACTTCTGCCCGGGAAATCCTTGTTTAGCAGCATCGCCATAAACAGGGAAAAGAATATGATAAGGGGTACATCCACAAGCATATTTCCTATAGAGGAAACCAGAGTCTGCTTAAACTGGGCATGGACCCTGAATGCGTATATGTAATTATCAAATCCTACGGGAGTCAGGGTATATCCGCCTGCTGCCGGATTGATCGTCAGATTACAGAAAGTAAACTCTATAGTCTGAATAAGTCCTCTCACATAGAAGATCAAGAATCCCACGAGCCAGGGCAGTATGAACAGATATCCGGTCATACTCCTCTTCTGAAGGAGGGTGAGACTTTTCTTCTCTTTTTTAGATCCGGGCTCCTTAGGCTTTTTTAACTGCTTAAGACTATCCATATCAGATTCCCTCCAATCTGTAGCTCTTTGCCGGAACGACTGTTCCGTCAAGGGTTATCTCTTCATCCGAGTAGTTGATGATGATCGATACACCGTTGTCATATACAACTCTGCGTACATCATCGTCAATGATCTGATGATCAACGATCGCACATCCTGACACATACTTAAGAGCATCATTTACAGATGTGTAAACATAGACTGCTCTGTCTTTCCATACATCGTATGTAGTCGTATAGAAACAGTTGAGGGCTGTCATCTTCATACGGCTCGACTCCTCCATGGTAAATACATAATGGGGAGAAGCACCTGTCTCTATTAAGTGAAGCACTTCACTGTCCATATCATCCGCATTCTTAAAGTTAAGAAGGTCAGATGAGTAATCGATATATCCGTGAACTATCATCTCATATAAAGGTATAGACTCATCGATGATATCGTATTTCGTATCATATAAAGGAGCGTTCAGGATATCAGTTGTATATCCAAATGAATATGCATTGGCCTTGTTTGTCATGAGGCTCTTACCTGTAGCTGAGAGGAGCTCATACTGACCTAAGATGACATCGAGAGCCTGCTCCCTGTCTATCATGCATGTACGCTTTTTATCTGATGCAACCACGCATCCTAAATCTCTGAGTGAATATCCGTCTATTGCGATATTGCCGGTCTTGTCTATAAAGCTCTGCACATATCTTGGCAGGAACTTTGGCGATAAGAGATTGTATCTGTTTTCCATATAGCCAAGTCCTGATGTATTTCGGAGTGTTGTCGGATTGATGAGTCCGAATGATGCAGTATATCCTGCGCCGTAATATCTTGATGCGACCTTGCCGTAGGGAAACCACTTGTCCGCAAATGTAACCTTCTGGAGGGCTACATCTCCGTAAAGTATACCGCCGTTGTTTTTAACCGTATCATTAAGGGCTGCCAGATCCGATTTACCTCCGAGACTGCCGATGACTCTCACATCATCTGTAGCATCGTGATAATATCCGCCGTTAAACCAGCCCTGAAGATTCATGACCTGGTTACTGATACCGGCACCTGCAAAATCATTGGACATAACAGCCGCTTCATCAAATGTGGTCATGGCAAATGTATGGAGATACTGGACTCCGAGGAAATGGCCTATCTCCTTTACACCTGTTATGACGTCATAGTAGAAAGGTATGTCCCCCGTAGCCGACTCATCTTTTACAAGTACGCCCTCTGATTCAAGACGCTCCCTGTAATAGTTGGCCATGCCGGAATATCCGCTGTACTCATCGGTCAGCATCGTATATCTCACACATACATTTGACTGGTAGAGCTCCGGCTCCATTACGTACACATCTGTTGTGGAATCACCAAACATACGTAAGTTGTCCGTAATACGGTACACAAATGTAGGGAAAGCATAATTGTAATCGGAGTAAACTCCCGATACACCTGCCGTCAAAAAGCAGTTTGTGGCAGAGTCCTCAACAGTTACCAGTACCGAGCTGTCTGTATTGCAGAATCCGTAGAGAGGGAGTCTGGCAGACTCTGTCTCCTCAAGTGTCGTATAGTTTGCTGCAAGAGGGTCGATGTCGTAAATATACTGGGAGTATGCTGCAGCACCTGTCTTGCCGTTGTTGTAGTTGATAAGGCTGCCTGAACCGTTAGGTACTACCATATATCCAAGGTCATCTTTTGAAGAAGCAGCCATATACCTTAAGAGCTGGATCCTGTATACATATCCGGGTCCCAGTTCCTCAATATGATCTGCGGGAATCGATACCTCAAGGTAGTCATCCTTTATCCTGTACTCGAGGGGAATGTTAAACATAACATTGCCGTCGCCTATGTTGTATATATATCTGAAACCGTCCTCAAGTCCCTCTATTGAGACCTTGCCCTTTGCCACGCAGTCTGTATACGAGTTAAATGTGCCGGAAACCACGTCTGTATTGTAATAATACAGAATGAACTGGGATTTCATGATGTTGATATTTGCCGCATTGGCAACTGTATCATCGTCAGCGTCAAGAGGGTTTGCGTACATTACCTCGCCGTTTCTCTTGTCATAAACGGCTACATTTGCGGTAACTCTGTCTGTATAGAGCTTTAGATACTCTGTCTCTGCAGCCAGTTCAAATCCGGGCACATCGGCTCCCGAATCTGCAAGAGGCGTATATGTCTTTGCCTCTTCATATTCGTATGATGAGAGATATTTTTTATACTCATCATAATTAACGTAATAAATAAAGTAGTGGACAAAGTAGAGGGCTACGCAAACCAGTGCTGCGCAGCAGACTCCGAGGACGATCTTACCGACCTTTGTCATCTTCTTTCTGACTTTTTTGCCCTTCTTTACCTTGTTGGCTGCCCGTACTCTCCGCCTTCTCTCTGCAGGAGTCCAGTAGCGCATAAACTCCTCGTTATCAAAGTTCGGATCGTTTGTATATTTATCCTCCATGGCGTACATGTTGACCTTAACTGCTTCAGAGCTCATCTCTTTCGCTTCGGTCTCCTGTACGCCGGTGATATTTTCCGTCTCATCGGCAGGCGCATTGTTTAAGTTCTTTTCTTCTTCCATCGTCTGCCTCCTAAGTCCTGAATATCAACTCGGTATAAATACTCTTAAAGAAGTTAAATACCATACCGAGAAGGTTTGTAAGTAACAGTATTAAAAATACTATGATAAGCAGTGCCACAAATGTGAGGAATACCGTGAGCAGTGTCTTGCCCAGAGTATAATTGTGTACCTGCATGATACCTATGACCATCATAATGATGCCGTAAGCCACACCTACCACAAGGATGATAGCGTAAAATGCCTGCTCATCATCTGCGATAAAACGGCTGACTATTGTAGCCAGCATTAATATAAAGCTGATGGGTACCGTGCTGTATCCTACTGCGATAGCGATATCCTTAAGTCTGCCTTCGCCGTTCATAAGGCAGGTGATCGACCAGTTGCTGACACAGAGCAGGAGATAAAATACGAGTACACCGATAAGCTCAAACAGACTGTCTACAGTCCTTGCGTCAATATCATTAACGACAAAACTTGATAAAAGCCTGTTAGCCGTAAAGCAGCATGAGAAGATAAATACCATGAGTATGGCAAGAGGCACACTGCCTCTGTTTTCCCTGTGCCTTATCCAGTAAAACTCATCCATGGGATGGGTTATCGTACGGAGCATCGAGAACCATTTGTCTTTACCAAAATATTTTGACATACGGTTACTTTACCTCCTTTCCGGATTTCTTTACTTTTTTCTTAACCTTTGACCAGACATACAGTCCCACTACAGCCACGATGATCACTGTCATGTATACATCGGCATTCTCTGTGAGGATATTGTTTCTGTATCTCTTGTATGCAAGAGAATAATAATCTCTCGCCATACCGATCTTTAAATACTTCATGGCCTGGACATAGTCGCCGGCTGTTAAATATGCTTTACCTATACCTGTGTTGGCAAGCTCATTGTTTTCATCAAGGAGAAGTACCTGTTTCCAGAGCTCTACAGCCTGCTCCTCATCTCCGTCATACCGGAGTGACACGGCCTGATTGATGAGTCTGCCGTACTCAGTCTCGTTGAAATATGTGACGGTCGCATTGCTTGAATCGAGTACGATAAGGTCTCCGCCTACACTCTCGATAGACGAAGGTACCTTGAATGTACCCATCTGGGTTCCGAGGCCTCCGAATATATAGAGGAGGTTGCCCTCGTGATCGTATGTAAATATCCTGCCTCTCTTTTTATCAAGGCAGCTGTATATACCGTTTTCTCTGTATACCACGTCTGTAAACTGGGACGGTCCCGCATAATCGGTAGATCCTGCTATCTGAAGGTCACCGCCCAGGTTGTCATTGGTACCTTTCTTGATGACATCCTGACCTCTGGGATTAAGACGTCTCACACCCTGGATACCGTTTGCATCGATATTTGATGCATATACAAATCCATCGGGATCGATATCAATACCTGTAAACTCTGTAGGGATAAAGAGCTGGGATTTTGCACGCTCCTCTTTTGTGGCGAGCTTTCTCCAGAATTTCTCCCAGAGAGTGATATCCACGCTGATCGTTCCAAAAAATCCGGCAAACTGTCCGTTTGTCTCAAATACCATGATTCCCTCAAACATGTTCTGGGCTATACAGTATATACGGTCTGCATAATCGACTGTTACCTTGAGGGGTACAAATACATATCCGTCCTCGAGAGATTCCGACACGGGGTTTGAAACTATCCTTGCAAGACTGCCGTCCTGATTAAGTACTACCACACGGTTATTCTGGGAGTCTGCGATATAGATCTGATCCGATTCCGATACTGCCACGCCGTAAGGCTGGTTGAATGTATCGGTCACTCCCTCATTGTCAAAACTGTCAATAATATTTATGACACTCGACATATTTCCGTCCATGACTACGATACGGTTGTTGCCTGTATCAGCCAGGTATATGAGACCTGCATCGGATACACATATATCCTGGGGTGTAATGAAGTTGCCTATACTCTCCCCGTTATATATGAGGTTGCCGCCTGTCACAACCTTGTCAGGTTCGTAAGCCGCAGGAGTATAAACTATATCTCCCCAGTAGTTGTAATTGTAGGTAGTATACGGTACGTTGCCCTCAGCAAGTACAGGCAGGGAAAATGCTCCGATGCCAACTACTGCTGCCGCGGCCAGTGCCGTTACTTTTGTCAAAACGCTTTTTAGCTTCATAAAGCTGCTCCTTATCAGTCCTTCATACCCGAAGTGGTCATGGTCTCAAGTACATTGCTCTGGCAGATCAGGAAAAATGTAATGGGTACTGCAGCGATGATAAATGTAACTGCCGCTGCTGCACCGGCTCTGGCGATACCGCCGGCTGTGATCTGCTGGAGTGCAAACTGGAGAGGTTTGAGCTGCTCATCCCTTAAGAAGAGAGAACCTGTATTTCCCCACATCTGCTGGAACTGGAATATTGCAAGTGTCAGCCACGCAGGCTTTACATTGGGCATGACTATCTTCCAGAAGATAATCCACTCATTTGCTCCGTCGAGTCTGGCTGATTCCATAAGGGAATCCGGGAGCTGTTCCATAAACTGCTTCATCAGGTAAAGACCCATACCGAATGAAAATGCAGGCAGGATAAGTGCCAGATAATTGTTGTTAATATGGAGCCAGCTGATGATCAGATACTGGGGTATCTGTGTAACTGTCCATGAGAACATCATCGAGAGGACTACCATGCTAAAGAGTATGTCTTTTCCCGGAAACTTGTTTTTGGCAAGAGGGTATGCGGCGAGGGATGCCACGATTACATGTCCTACCATACCGCCTCCGGTAATGATGATCGTATTTAATATGTATCTCGAGAACGGTACCCACGAATCGTTCATGAGTACAAACAGATCCGAGAAGTTTTCAAGTGTCGGATTACGCACAAAAATCTTTGGCGGGAACTGATAAAGTTCATCCAGGGGCTTAAGTGCGTTGTTTATTATCATGACAAGGGGCAGTACCATGAATAAGCCGCAGATTATCATGATCGCAAATAGCAGTGTATTACCTGCCACAGAACGGTTAAGCTGCTTTGCCCGCTTCTTAAACAGTTTCTTTTTGGGGCGCTCGATTTTTTTAGGGATTTCGGTTTTCTGTAATTTTTCTTTTGCCATAATTACTCACCTACCCTTCCGAGGATCTTCTGGACCAGCTTGTTGGTACCTACCATTAAGAGGAAGAGTACCGTCGCGATAGCTGATGCATAACCCATCTCAAATCTTGTGGAACCGTAATCGAGAAGATGGGTCACTATAGTAGCACCGGCATAATTAACCGAAGGGTTACCTGCCAGGTTGATTGATATGTCCGCTACCGCAAATGACTGGGTGATCTGCATTACGGCACCAAACATGAGCTGGGGTTTCATGGCCGGGAGGGTTACGTACCAGAGCTCCTGCCATCTGTTCTTTACTCCGTCAAGGGCCGCTGCTTCATAGAGACTCTTATCAACTGTCTGGAGACCTGCTATGAATGAGAGGAAACCGGTACCGAGGGAGAGCCACAGCTGTACTATGATAAGTACGGGGAGGACATATTTCTCTGTCTGCATCCAGAGCTTGGCCTCGTTGATGATACCGAGTTTTAACAGGATACCGTTTAAGTATCCGTAACGGTCACCTGAGAGGATCAGGTTCCATACAAGATATGCATTACCACAGATAGACGGTGCATAAAATATAAGTGTGAGGAATGCTCTGAGCACTCCCTTAAATTCATTGATGATCCATGCAAAGAGGAGGCAGAGCATGTATGAGATGGGACCCGTGATCACCGCAAAGATAAGGGTGTTTTTGAGTGCCACAATAAATATGTCATCCTCAAGGAAAAGCTTGATATAGTTTCTCCAGCCTACAAATGTCGGCCACTCCAGCATGTTGAAGTTTGTAAAGCTTAAAAACATCGACATTGCCACAGGCAGTATCGTAAAGAAGAAAAACAGCAAAAAGTACGGAAACATCATTAAGTACGATTCCTTGTTTCTCTTTATCTGATAGCTGAGTTTTCTCTGCTTTGCCGCAAGGTCTGCTGCATCAACTATCGTATCTGCGCTGTACTGCACTGAAGGAGTGTTTATGCTTTTTTCTTTTTCTGTATTTTCCTTAGCCACAGGCCCACTCCTTTCCCTTAGTTATCTGATGCAAGCGGCAGACCAAATTCCAGTCGCTTGTAATCAATCTCATCGTTTATGTAGAGGACCTTGTCCATCAGCTCTTCTCTCGGAGTCGCCGTATATGTCCTGCCGCTTGACGCCGCGTCTGTCGTCACGGTGTAGAATGCGTTGTTGACATTACGCCATGTGTAATATCCTCCGGGTACCTGGGGTATGCCCTGGACCTGTGAGAACTGCTCTATCAGCTCTTTGTAATCCTTGATGGGCCATGAGAGATTTGCAAGGGCTTCAAGGTTTGCGGTAGCTACTCTTGCAGATGCACCCATTAAGCTCTCCATCTCTCTTGCATACAGGGTCTGGGTCTCGGCGCTTGTCCACCACTTAAGGAACTCCCAGCACTCATCCGGGTGCTCCGTATTGGCCATGATGATATCGGCCAGACCTGTCGAACCAGTTGTATGATTAATGGTTCCGTCAGGATTCTCTACTCCGGGTACAACCGTGAAATCCCAGAGTCCCGCAATATCAGGAGCAGATACCTGCAGGTTGTTGTATACGGTATAGTCAGCTATGATGATCGGACACTCACCTGTACGGAAGCGCTCCTCAACTGATGTAGCCTTGTCAAGTTTGTAATCTGTGTAAAACTCGCAGTACTGCTTGAATGTCGATACTGCAATATCTGAATCAAGTGCAGATGCATCTCCGTTTTCCGTATAGTAGACACCGCCGTTCTGGAACAGGAGCATCGCAAATACCTGCTCGGAAGGAAGCATACCAAACTCCATCTGGTTCTTGGCAAGGACTGTCATCGCTACCTTAACCTCATCCCATGTAGTCGGTACATCAAGATTAATCTCTGCAAGAATATCCTTACGATAGAACATCATGAGGAACGTCTGTGTATCGGGAAGCGCATATGTAGCACCGTTAAACGAGAACGGTACAACAGCACTGTCTGAGAATCTAGTAATTACATCGTCGTAATCACTGAACTGGGTCAGGTCAAGTACGGCGCTTCTGAGTCCGTAGTTAACAGGCGTATCGTTACCTGTATTAAGTACGGCTCCGGCGATACCCGATGTATTGGCTACCTGGATAGCTACGTCAGGTCCTTCTCCTGCAAGGGTCGCTCGCAGCAGTGTATTCATATCGACGAGCTGGACGTTGACGCTTATGTTTGTCGCCGTAGTAAAGTTTTCATCTATAAGGGCTTTAACAACATTGGCCTGGTCACGGCCTGTACCAACCCAGAGAGTGATGATTGTTGTATCCTCGCCCTCTTTTGCGATGTTACCAATCTGGTTGTAATCAATAATGAATGAGTAGAACAGTCTCTTAATCTCGTAGATGAGTCTTGAGAACCAGTTATCTGATGCAATCTTTGTATGAGAATCAGATGAGTAAATCATGATGCGGTCGATTGCAAGAGGCTGGGGAAGCACCTGTGTAATCCAGTTACCGCATGCACGGACATTTACTTTATATGAAGAAATTACTTCCGGGAATCTGTCGCCGTCCTCAATGAGCTCCTCAAGCTGGTCGCTCATTGTCTTAAGGACTGTGAGCTTATCTGAGTTGTTGCCAGCTGTAACCTGAAGTCTCATGATGGCTGTATCGATACCCATCTTGGCTTCCTGAAGCTGTGCATTAAGACCGGGAAGTGTTGAATCAATCTGGTAGTCTCTGTAGATATCAGGTGATACACCTGTTACATAAATTACAGATCTGTAGATTTCGTTAAGCTGCTGAACAGTCTCCTGAACGTCAGCGATAATGTCTGCCATGTCACCGAGGACTACTTCCATACGGATTGTATGATGGCCTTTCTCAAGGTAGAAATCATAAGCGTTGCCGTTCTCGTCTGAAAAGATTTCCTCTCTCCAGTTCTGGACATAGCCAAAACCGTAAGCATTCATCTCAGAGAAGGGAACCTCTCCGTCGATGTAAATCTTACGGCACACATCTATACCTCTGACAAAATTCTGCTTGCAGAATGTGGAGATGTTGTAGTAGCCTGTCTCCTCTACATCAAACTCCCACTCGATCCACTGGCCCGCATCCTGCCATGAGGTACCGCCTATTGTATTGTTAAGAAGATATTTTGCACTTGAAGGATATACTGCAGGCGATGACTGATCCTGTCTGGGATAAAGCATCTGGGAAGACATCTTTACAGCATTCTCGCCCTCGATACGAACTGACTGGCCTGATGTTGCCGATGCTCCTGCCTGGTCATTGGCTGCCTTAACTGTTGCATAATCAAGAGGCTTTTCTGTAGGCACGAATCTGATCTCATGAACGAGCATAGGCTCTTTCTGGGACATCATTGTGATTGTATGCTTACCTGCCTCAAGATATACAGCAAGGGGCTCTGTGATATATCCGTTTGAATCATAGAAATATGTAGTCACCCACTCGGGAGCTTCGATGGTCTCAGGCTTAATCTCAAATCCCTGATTATCCATGTCCCATACTTTTACTGTGACACCGTTTGAATCAACATATGTCTCAGTGACATCTGTCACCCAGATACGCTTAAACTCAACGGTTGCAAGCTCTTCATAGGGAAGCTCTCCGTCGATAAAGAATGCTCTCTCTATCTCACTTGTCTTGCCTTCTACAGGATAGTACTCAAGCTCGAAGTAATAAAATCCCGCTGTGTCCACTGTGAAATCATACTCCATCAGTGTCTCTTCGTCAGAAAGGATACTGTCACCTGTCACACCCTTATAGTTAGTATAAACAACAGGTTCCTCCGAAACGCCGTCATTCTCATAACGTGACAAATCGGATGATGTGACTATCACCTCATCCTTGCTGTAGCTCTCGGGAAATTTTGATACATAATTCTGATATGAAGGAATCGAATCGTCTACAGAATACGTACTGACAAGATTCTCATAATCACTTACCGTA
>CADBFE010000033.1 GCA_902793845.1 uncultured Lachnospiraceae bacterium
TGCATCATAGAATACGAAAAAACCCACAACCTTACAGATTGTGAGTTTTACAGGAAAGGTTACAGTATTTCATAAAAGGGCATGGCTTTCAGGCCATTGCCTTTTTATATAGCTCTTCTATATCTGATTTTGTTGTAGTTCTTGGATTTACAGCAATGTTTCCACTCTTCATGGCATCCTCTGCCATGGCACTTATCATATCCTCCTTTACTCCTACATCCTTTAATGACCATGGTATATCCAGTGTATGATTCAACGCTCTTATTTCCTCAACAAGCATTTTTGATCGAAATTCTTTTTTGGTTACGGGATTACTGCAGATCCTCTTGTAAATCTCATAATATTTCCCCTGATCAGATAAAGCATTATACTCCACAACCACAGGCAGAATGATTGCATTGGCAAGACCGTGAGGCACATCATAGTATGCACTGACGGGATGACTCATCGCATGGACATTGCCAAGTCTCGCATGGGAAAAGGCGATGCCCGCAAAGAGTGAGCCAAGCAGCATGGCTCCTGCCACATCATCATTACTCCGGTCTGCAACGTAGGGCTTTATATTAGCGCCTATCAGTTCAAGGGCTTTTATTGACATCATATCCGAAAAGGGTGAGGAAGCCTTTGAGATATAAGCCTCAAGGGCGTGGACCATTGCATCCACTCCGCAAAATGCTGCTGTCCTCACAGGAACTGTCTTAATTAAATCCGGATCAAGCAGGACATGCTCCGGAAGCAGATAATTGCTGCCAACTGTCAGCTTGTAATTTCTGAAATGATCCGTAATTACTGAAAATGCTGTCACTTCGGAACCTGTACCGGCTGTAGTAGGTATGGCAATCATAGGGATAACTGGACCCGGGACCTTTCCGACACCTTCGTAATCCGTGATATCCCCTCCGTATTTACCGAGTATCGCTACTGCCTTGGCCACATCAATAGGGGAGCCGCCACCGAAAGCCACGATAATATCAGCATGGCTTTTCTTAAAATATTCTGTCGCTTTGTTTACTGTCTCTACAGAAGGGTTACCCTCTGTCTCGGTAAACGATTCACTGCTTATCCCAGCTCTCGCAAGGCTCTCGGCACACTTACTTACGAGTCCGGCTTTAAAAAGATGGGGACCTGAAACTATGAAGGCCTTCTTAACCTTCATAGTCTCTGCTATCTTTGACAATTCATCAAGAGATCCCCTGCCAAACTTAATATTCTGAGGGAGTGAAAAAGAAAATGTATTCATATATAAGTCCTCCTATGACAGAGACTCTACAGACTCCTTAATAATTCTGACTGCCTCATCACAGTCAGCCTTTGTAATAATAAGAGGCGGTACCATTCGAATTGTATGAGCACCTATCGCTGTTAAGAGAAGATGTCTATGGAGACATTCATGCTTTACGTCAACGCCGCCGATGGTATCGTCAAACTCAACACCGACTAGAAGACCCTGGCCTCTTACTTCTTTTACATGGGGAAGTGTGCTTAACTTCTCTTTGAAATATTCACCCATCTCTGCTGCATTGCCGGCCAGATCCCTCTTTAAAAGCTCATCAACCTGGGCAAGAGCTGCTACGCAGCTGACGGGATGACCACCAAATGTTGTACCATGAGAACCTGCCGAAAATGCTTTTGACACTTCCTCAGTTGCACAGATTGCACCTATTGGCATGCCTCCGCCGAGTGCCTTTGCCATAGATACGATATCGGGTTTGATACCGTAGTGCATAAAGCTCATGACCTTACCCGTTCTGCACCATCCTGTCTGAACCTCATCAAGTAATAAGAGCATGCCCTTTTCATCACAGAACTCACGGAGTCCTGTCATAAATTCTTTTGTCGCAGGGTGTACACCGCCCTCACCCTGTACAGGCTCTATCATGATAGCGATAGTATTTTCGGTACATGCATTCTTAAATGCCTGTAGATCATTGTAGGGTGCATAAGAAAATCCGTATGTCATGGGACCAAAACCTACCTGGCATCCGTTGCCCGGCTGACCTGTCGCAGACATGGCACCAAATGTTCTGCCGTGAAATCCCATCTTGGCAGTGACGATATGATACTTGTTTGGTCCGTATTTTTCGATACCATACTTTCTCGCCATCTTAATCATGGCCTCATTTGCTTCTGTACCTGAGTTCTGGAAAAAGATTTTGTCCATTCCGATTGTAGTACAAACCTTCTCTGCAAGAAGTGCCTGAGGAATCGTGTACGGATAGTTGAATGTATGCATCAGAGTCTTTGTCTGCTCAACAACTGCCTCTACTACTTTCTCATTACAGTTACCGGCAGAGTTTACGGCGATGCCGGCATAAAAGTCGAGATACTTCTCGCCGTTCTCATCATAGAGATACTGATCCTTGGCTGACTCGGCGAGGAAATCAAATCTCTCATAAGTCTCTATCATGTACTTCTTTACTTTATCTTTAATATCCTGGGCTGTAAGTCCTGTCTCTGCAAGTTTCATAATCTTATCCTCCCGTTATTTTGATGTATTTTCAGATTCTGATGTTTTTTCTTTGCTTCCGATTTCATCCCTGGTGACAAATCCTTTTAATACCAGGTAGCCCTCTATTATCTTCACGCAGTCATTAATACCGACTCTCTCGCTATTAAGTGTCATGTCATAGTTAACAGGGTTGGTCCAATAATTACCGTGAGTATAATATTTGTAATAATCGGCTCTGAATTTATCTGTCTGGGTGATGGTTGCATTGGCCACATCTTCTGTGACTCCCATATGCTCGATTGTGCGCTTTAAGCAAAATGCTCTCGGTGCCTCGATATAAACACTCACCACATTCGGTCTCCCCTTTAATACATAATCAGCACACTTACCGACTATTACACATGTCTCCTGGTCTGCCAGGTTTTTAATGATTTCACTCTGGTACTCAAAGAGTCTGTCATCAGATACAAACTTTTCATTTCTCGCTATGTAATTCCTTGAACGAGGCAGACCTCTCATGAAATTGGAGAAGCCGCCTGTTTTTCTGATTTTTTCATTTACTTCATTAAATACATTTTCGCTCAGGCCGCTGAGCTGGCTGGCAAGAGTGAGGATTCTGTTTTCATAACAGTGAACTCCCAGATCCTTGGCAAGAAGTGATGCTATCTCCTTACCACCCGATCCGAAACCTCTTGCAAAAGTTACTACAAATCTTTTCATAAACATCGCCTCCGTTTTTATCCTGCAAGATATCTGCCAAGGAACTCTTTTGTCCTCGGGTTCTTTGGATTGGTAAAGAGCTCTGACGGCGGAGCATCCTCTGCCACATATCCCTTATCCATAAAGATGGTTCGCGTTGATACATCTCTGGCAAATGCCATCTCATGAGTGACAATGATCATGGTCAGTCCCGTTGTTGCAAGCTGCTTCATTACATTAAGAACTTCTCCTACCATCTCAGGATCGAGAGCCGATGTGGGCTCATCAAAGAGTAATACTTCCGGATTCATGCAAAGGGATCTGGCTATTGCGACTCTCTGTTTCTGACCACCGGAGAGCTGTGCCGGCTTAGCATGAATATACGGAGCCATGCCTACTTCTTTAAGATGTGTGATTGCTCTTTCAAATGCCTCCTCTTTTGAAAGATGGAGAACCTTTCTCGTACATATCATGCAGTTCTGAAGGACTGTCATGTTGTTAAATAAGTTGAATGACTGGAAAACCATGCCGACCTTTGCCCGGTATTCATTTACTTCTCTCTGGACATCCCTTACCTCTTTGTCATGGTATAGAATCTTTCCTGTTGTCTGATGCTCAAGCTTGTTGATACATCTTAATAAAGTAGATTTACCTGAGCCTGACGATCCTACTATACATATGATCTCTCCTGCACTTACTTCCAGGTCGATTTTCCTGAGGACTTCATGTTTACCGAACGATTTGCTTAATTCTTTAATACTGATTATTTTCTCTCCCATAGCCTGCCTCCTTACTGATTGTCCATATATTCAACAGCCAGTGCGTAATCGTTTCTGCCCTTGAGCTTCTTCTCCATGAAGTTGAACAGCTTATTAAATACGAAGCAAAGCACAAAGTAGATTACTGCGATAACAAGATAACTCTCGAAGTATTTGTAGTAGTTACCACCGACTGTCTTTGCTGCCATGAAAAGTTCCTGTACAGCTATTACATTCAGTACCGATGTCATCTTGAGGTTTGTCAAAAAAGTATTTGCCATCTCGGGAATAATATTCTTAAATGCCTGTGGTAATACGATATAGAGCATTGTCTTCATAGGCGACATACCCATTGCCCAGGCACCTTCTCTCTGACCGATATCAATCGATCCGATACCTGCTCTGACTGTCTCTGCCATGTATGCTCCTGTATTAAGTACTGTAACCAGAATACCTGCTGCCACAGGCTGCATATCAAAGCCAAGCTGTCTGAGTCCATAGTAGATAATCATTGCCTGAACTATCATCGGGGTATCTCGAAATATCTCAACATAAGCTCCTGCCAGTATTTTCAGAAGTCTGACAAATAATTTTTTGACAACATTATCACCCTGTCCGGTCTTTGTATCCTGGATAATTCCTATCACATATCCGAGTACAAATCCGAGGAGTGTTCCCAGTATCGCAATGTAGAGCGTGAGCTTTGTACCATCGATAAACATTTTGAAATATTTATTTGTCAGATATACCATCCACTCTATTGATGTCTGTGGATCTTCAATTCCTAAAAATGCATATTTCATATCTCATCCGTCCTTTTTTATATGGGGCTTCGCTTTAGCTGATTTAGTCAACCGGGCGAAGCCCCCTAATATATTTAGTTAGCAGCGGGCTGCTGAGTGATTACCTTATCCATCAGCTCATCCATTGCTGCCTTGTCATCCCAACCGATAGCATCCATTGCTGCCTGGATACGATCGCGAAGCTCTGTATCATCTTTTCTAGTAGCGATGCAGACATTTACCATCTCATCGTCACCCTCAAAGCTGTCTGCCTCATCAAATGTGATGATCATAAGGTCATCGTTTGTAAGGAGTGCTGACTGAGCTGTAGGAAGGTCAACGATACAAACATCCGCAACACCGTTTGATACTGCCATAAAGCATTCTGATGTAGTCTCATAGTTCATGCCTGTCTCAGCTCCCTCAATCTGATCAAGAAGAGGAATCCAGCCGGTACCAAGTTGAGTGGTAACCTTGCAGCCTGTACCGAAGAGTTCTGAGAGGCCTGTTACTTCTGAGTAAGGACCATCCTTCTTAACTACGATACAGTTGTCTCTGTAGTAGTAAGGAGTTGTGAATGAATATGACATTTCACGTTCTGCTGTACGACCCATACCTGCGATGATGCAGTCGTAATCTCCGGCATCCATTGAGATACCGATTGATGACCACTCTACTTTATGAATCTCAAGGTCCATTCCCATCTCGTCTGCAAGCATCTGTGCTACGGCTACATCATATCCGTATGCATAAAATGTTGAATCGTAGATAGGTACTGCAATGCTTCCGTCCGGTGTAGTGTCTGCATCCTGTGTCCAGTTAAACGGTGCATATGCACATTCCATGCCGACTCTTAAGACTTCCTTTTCTCCTTCGGGGGCAGGTTCTCCTTCAGGTGCAGGTGTGCTTGTACCTGTTGATGCATCGCTTGTTTCGGCAGGTGCTTCGCTTCCGCATCCTGTGAACATCGCCATTGCAAGTGCTGCTGTGATGATTGTTGCCATTACCTTCTGTCCAAAACCATTTCTTCTTCTCATAATATTTTCCTCCTTGGTTTTTTCTAAATAAGCAAGGGTGCCGAGAAACTTTAGTGTTTCATCAGCACCCTTGCTTATGGTTGCATTCTAATGGACATATAATATTTTGACAACGTAACATGTGCACAGTTTTGACGGGCACTTTGCACAATACCTATATAAACATGAGTCTTTTTACCAGGATACAGTTAAGCAAATCAAGGTATTCCATATAGTCGGTAAGCTCTATTTCAAGGAGTTCCTCAATCTTTTTAAGCCTGTATAACAACGAGTTTCTGTGTATGAACAGCTCGTCTGCAGTCTTTGCACTGTTAAAACCGTTCATGTAATATGCAAGAAGTGTCTCCTGAAGAAATGTTCCGTTTGCATGATCGTACTCCTCGAGCTTGTTTAATTTATTATTGCAGTACTCAAGGATTTCCCTCTGGTCATTACCGTGAAACAGGTATTTATATATACCCATGGAGCTTGCACTGAGAACCTTTTTACCTGAAGGGTTGGGTAATAAATCTTTCTTTGGTATCAGACTCTTTGCTTCCTGATAGCTCTGGCCAAACTTTCCGGGATCCTTGTACGGAGCGCCCAGTATGCATGTACTGCTGATGAGCCCCTTAAACTTTTCCGATTCATCAAGCTTTCTTAATATCTTCTCTATCTCATGTTCCGTCTCTTTGTTTTCTTTTGCCTCAAATAAAAGCACAAACTTATTGAGGAACTTCATGAACATGGGACGGCCCTTCATCTTGATGACTTCTTTATTCAGGCAGTCCGCATAATATTCATAAATATGTTCGTCCTGCTCAAGATTAATTCCGTACTGTCTGTCTACTGCGATAATACCTACGCGATAAGGCTTTCCAAAATCAAGACCAAACTGACCTGATATCTTTCGGACATATCGCTCATTTACATCATATCCAAAAAGGAGGTTATAAAGATAATCGCCTGTACGCTTATTCACAATACCTGTCTCAAGAATCAGGTTGCCTATGCTCTGGGAGATATCTACAAATGATGCACCGTTCCACCTTATGTAAAATAAAGGCAGGGACAGTTCCTCAGCTTTATCTATGATTGTCTGAGGTATTTCTTCTTTATCGTTTATGATGGAAATGCCGAGGCCTGATATACCCAGAGTATTTAATTCCACCATAGTCTTAAGCACTTCGTCAAAATCAAATCTGACATAATCAACGACTATCATTGCGAAGTTACCCTGGTTCATATGTTCTTCATATGGCCTTGTCTGGACAAGATAAACCCAGGACACAATTCTGCCAAGTCCCTTCTCTCCAGCAATCAGCTCCATACCATCAAGACTTAAGTTGTTTACATCACTGCATGTTACCATTTGTGTTCTCCTTAAAATAAAAAAAGCAAAGAAATCCGTGTCAGACTTCTTTGCCTTATGATTACAGTGTTTTATTTTCTCCTATAATTTACATTATTTATGACTTTTATTCAATAATAAGCTAAAAGATTTATATGGTTATCATAAGATGCTCATTCGCAACATCATTATAAACATGAGGTTTTTTATCAGTAAAATCATATACATGGACGATATCCGTCAGTGATTCTTTCTGCTCAAATTCCTCTACGATATCTTTGGCGGATGACATTTTTTCCGGATAATAATGAATCGTCTTATCATTATGAAAAACTGCCGTATATAATATTTCTGCTTCAACAAGATCCTGGAATATATGACTTCCAAATGATAATTCCGGATTATATCCTGCTTTTGATTCCTCTGTTTCGCATATGATTTCATAAGCACTGATATCAGAGAACGTGGTGGGAACACCTAGCTCCGGAGATGATGTACCGACACGGCCCGGTACGATAAGCATCATATGTTTATTTAAGTCACGAAAATGCCAGTTTATCTTTCCTATCAGTTTTGCTACCAGGTCTTTTTCCTTATATGGCAATTCGTAATACTTCACCGGATCGACATAAACAATAATATCAAGCTCTGCCGCTTTGCACATTCCCATGGAAGCGCCTTTGCTTTCAAGTAATATACTTTCTTTGTCTATATCAGGTGGAATAACCGTTCCCGATTTTCCTTTTTGAACCTGAAGGGGTCTGCACTGAAGAAGGTCAATTGAATATTCTCCGTTCTCGGAAAGATTAATGGTAAATTCGGTATCGACGGGATATTCATATTCTTCCTGAATACATCTGAGTAATCTGCGCATTTGATCCATTAGAGTTGTATTGGCTACGAGACCCTTACATGAAATAAATTTAACACTTCTGTTTCTGCCCATCTCACGTAGTCGCGATTCCGCATCATAATCATGTTCAAGTAAAATCTTATCCAGATAATTCGGAATATCTTTTTCCATCATATCGAGTGACAGCTTTTTCAAAATCTTTTCTGTCATATCAATTACTTCTGCTTTACCCTGAGAGAATTTGTGCTTGTCGGCAGATGAAGAATATGATGTTTTATCAGGCATATCAAGATTGACTATTCTCGGATAAGAACCCTCTGTTCTGTCTACTGCCGATGTTCCGAGCCCCATTACAAGCCTCAGCATTCCTGCTGTCGGGTCCGTATCCTTCATGACTCTGTAAGGACTGTATGAATAACCGACTCCCGCTGCACACGGCATATAACTTGAACCGTAATATGATCCGGAAACTCTCTGTATAAGCAGCGCCATCTGTTCATCTCTCTTATCAAGACCGCGTCTCTTACGATAATCCAGAGCCGACAGACTCATTGAGCTTGCATAAACAATTTTTATGGCATGTTCCAGTTCACTAATCCTCTCTTCGAGGCTGCCTCTGTTTACACAGAATACCGATTCATACTTGCCTGCAAAAGCATTACCAAAGCCGTCTTCAAGAATACTGCTTGATCTGATGATGTAAGGATCCTGTCCGTAGTATTTTATAATTCTGACAAACTGTTCCCTCATCGACTCGGAAAAAGTACCCGTCATTAATCTTTCTGCAAATTCTGACGCAAGAGAAAAATAACCTTCATCCGTTCTCTGCTTTACTCTCATATCCCAGAGATTATTATCAACAATATATGTATAATAAAGATCCGAACCAACGTAAAAAGAATCATGAGGCTCAAGGACATTATCGATATCAGGTTCTTTATTCCTGATGATTGATCTTGCAAGTAACATTCCGCAAGCTTTTCCACCTATCATACCTGTCCCCACCATATGGTCTCTTACAGCAAAATAATCCTCAGGCAGAAAATGTTTTTTAACCATCTGTCGCATCTTTTCATCACGAGTCATCATGATATTACACATTTTTGAACATTCTTCCGTAATATCATTTCCTGCTTCATTAAGTCTTTTCACATGATTAAAGAATCTGTCCCACGAGTCTGAATACTGCTCCTGAGCTGACCTTTGTGCCTTTCCGAGAGCCTGATAAAACCTGCTTGATTTTACACCGTCAAGTATCGGCCTGAATTCTCCTGACTCGGGATTATACGTATGGGGCAAAAACATGGTATTAGAATTTCTGTTCCATACCTTTTCCGGTCTGACATATATGTTTTTATCATCTGAATAAACATCAAAGAAAAGCTGCGTTGTATTAAGTACTTTATTGATTGACTGAACAGAATGTTTACCCCTGATCATGGGGAAGAAAGCTACTGTATCAAGAATAAATAGAAACGGACAAGTCACTCTGAAAAAGTTTCCCATCATAAGGTCCGTGGCCCATGCTGCCTGTAAATCAGAAAGACAGTCAAATACATAAAAGGCATCTTTTCCTTCCGCCTCTATGTAATTATGTATATCCACTGTAAAATTCTCAAAGCGATGAGTAAGCGGAACCTCAATAGTCTTAACTTCAGGACGATTTTCTATAAGCGGTTCATGACTTGCAAATCTGAAATATATTATATTCCGCTTATCTTCTATTGCCTGATTAATATACGGCTCCATAAACAGTTTAAACTGTGAAAGTTCGGAAACTCTCCAAACTACATTATCTCCGAGCCTGATATTATCAAGGGCCGTATCCATTTCAGGAATACCGCTTTTTACTCTGTCAAATGCTGCCATGTGTAACCCTCCTTTAAATATTTAATTAAAAACCGGATAACGTATCGTTCTGGAATCTCGAAAGATGCTCGAAAGGCAAAATCTGACGGCCTCTGAAAAGACCGCAACCGTCGTTGATAAGCTGGTTGTTTATTGCCCTGAACATGTTTACATCTACTTTTGATAAATCGAGATCCTGAAGTTTTTTATATCGTTCATATGCTTCGTCAAATGCTTTGCATTCACCGGACGGAATGTTATCTCTCTTGCTTCTCGTCTCTTCCTGTATTTTTTCGTATCCGAAGTGATTTGCTTCTCCTATCTCGGCAACGTCGTCCATATCTTTTGTACGAAGCTGAACTTCCGTAAAACAGCGGGCAAGGTTATCGTAAAATGTTATATGAAGCGATTGATAACCTGTTGCTCTCGGAGTCTTTACATAATCCCTGTAATATTGATGATTATTATCTGTCAGTTTATCCGAGTTGGTATATACGGTTAAGTTCGACGTCTCAGCAGTAAAGCCACGCTCTTCAAGAAATGCAGGAAGATCATTTGCTATCTCATAGAGAATCTTCTGTTCCTGCTCTTCCAGACTTTCGTCTTTCGAAACATGACATGCAGGAAGAGATATAACTATACGATAAGCAATGAGGTCCCTGAATCTGTTAAGGTTCTTTTTTATCTCGTCATCGTTCGGAAATTTTCCGTTTTCTTCATAGTAGTTATAAATATATTCCAGAATGTATCCGTTAAATTTTTCCTCCGAACGAATAAGGGACTTTATGCGACCCTTGAATGTAAAGGCAAGGTACGGATATTTCTGAGTCATATAAAGATAAAACTCCTTTATTCTATTTGACTGAGATGTAAGGAAATCGGTATGCTCGAGCAGCTCTATAATCTGGATCAAAAAGTTGCTGTGAGCAAGGTCGATGGGATTCTTCGTTTCGATCGCTTCTTTTTTCAAATCCTCCGAGTATTGCAAAAGTATCTTAAGTACCGTATCTCCCGAATATAAATAATCATTAAGACAAATCATAAAAACCTCCAAAAAAGAAAAAGCAAAGAAATCCGAATCAGACTTCTTTGCCTTATTTTTACTGATATTCTTTTCCCCTTAAATTTACTATATTTGATTATCTGAATCAACCAAAACAGAAAAGTTTTTCGGCTTTTTTTACCTGGCCAGATCAAGCTGCTGGACAGTGCCGGTCATGCCATTTTCATACAGGAATATGCCCGACTGTCTGACCATGGCGTTGGTCCTGTTGTTATGAAATGAATTTAATGAAAAATCTGTATTAACAGATTTAAGACATATGGCTCCTACACCTGCTTCCTTTAGATGGTAAAGGATATCTTTTCCGTTTTCATCTTTTGTCCAGATGAGGAGCTTTTCAAATATCTCATCGTTTTCATCGATCCATCCGTTGCCGTCATTATCATATATGGCAAGATCTTTGAAACCGTTTCCCGATTTGGTACCAAAGAGTTCCGATCCGTCATTAATCCTGCCGTCCTCATTTAAGTCAAGGGCCAGGAATCCGGATGATGAATTAAGCTCGGATATACTATCCAGGACACCGTCGCTGTCTATGTCGAAATAGAATTTCTGATCCGAAACCGATGCAAGGTTGTTATCAAGATTGATGACAAGAGGATCAACCAGGTTAGGCGTATTGACGGCCTCTATATCCATATGACTGAAATACTCATGGGAAAAAGCTCTGCTCATTGTGGCCTCCACATTAAAAGAAATCGACCGGCCGTCTGCCGTCACAACCTCTCCTGTAGTATTAAATACCGTCTCCTCCTGCTCGTTGTAATAGAAATAGTCTTCCGTATATCCTATTACATTTTTGGTTTCCCGGTTATCAGTGTTTTGGACGCCATTAATCATCTGCTGAAATTCACTATCTTCATCTCTGTTTCGCCAGAGCCTGTTATAAAGAAAACGGATCAGAAACAGCAGTGTCTGCTCCCTGATTGTCTTGCTGTTTTCTTTTGCGACAGTATCGAGCTTGCCGGATACAGATGTAGACCTTGAGCGCATACCCAACATGGATTTTTCCATCTCATCCGTCGATTCGTCGATGGCTTCTGACTTAAATACATCGATAAAGTGGGCTTCCGATTTTCTCTCGGCAACTGCTGTATTTGTAACGGTTGCATTGTTGCCGATGACTGTCAGATGCCTCTGACCGGTCTCCCTCTCAAAGATATGAGAAGAATTCATTGATAGATTTGAGTTTACTATTTTCATATTTCACCCCGTTTCCGAAAAATGCATAAATCAAATAAGAGCGGCTGAAATCCCGAAAAAAGCACAAAAAAAGGAAGCCGGCAACTTCCTGTAATTTTTATATGGCACTCCCTTCGCCATACCCTCCGTGGATTATTGATTTGTACATTTTATGTTATTCAGGGGCGGACCTTCCGCTCCTGTAATAAATTTATCGGAGGGTTTGACGAAAACTTTAGGGAGATTTTTAATTTTCTGTTTGTTAAAAAGCTATTCCCAGAACAGCTCATCCAGTGTCTTATCAAGAACCTTGCATATAGCGATGCAGAGATTAATTGTCGGATTGTAGTCGCCCTTTTCAATGGCACTGATAGTCTGGCGCGAAACATTTACGAGATTTGCCAGCTGCTCCTGAGACAGATCCTTGGCCGCCCTGGCAGATTTAAGTTTCAGATTTTTCATTCTTCTGCCTCCCTTTTGTTCATGATACTCTTAACGATAATGCAGACAAGGATGACAGCAAAGACTCCTGTTACTATAAGATTTCCTGTTCCGCTATAGCTGATTATTCCGTCTTTTAAAAATTCACCTTCTGATATTGAGCTGTAGCAGCCGAAACCGTTTAGCAGGATCATTGCAATACATACAAATGAATATCCTTTTGCATTCTCACCAATGGAGAAAAATGCTTCATTAAATATACAGTAGACAGCAAAGATGAGAATACTGATCATCATAATGATAAATACTGCTATTTCAGGCTCCACACGGTTTTTCAGATCCGGAGAGTATGCTGATAAACCTGCATAGGCCGTTAAACCGATCAGCAATATAAAGTATCCTATTTTATAGCCTTTAGCTCTCTTAATTAACTGCATCTCATCGAAATGATTGTCTTTCTTTTTTGCGTTTACGATCACGTATACCAGTAATGCCACCACTATCAGTGCAGCAAGCGGAAGAAAAATGTTGTTCATAATTATTTACCTCTTTTCTATATACTTATTTTTGTTTTCTGTTCTGTCAGGTACTTCGTCGACTAAGCACCTTACAATATGTATGATATACTTTACATTTTGCTATGTCAAGTATATTTTACAAATTTCATAATTGATTTATAAGGTTTGTTAAGGGCTGTAGCCACCGACACTTTCCATCCCCTATTACTCCTCGTAAAATAAAAAGGAGCTTTCGATTGTTTTTATCGAAAGCTCCTTCATAAAGGTCTGGTTCAAAAACTTGTTAACGATGACCAGTACCTGATTAGGATCTCAGTATCTCAATTGCCATCTCTTTGGCCTGTTCCGGAGTGAGCTCCGGGTTTTCGTCTGTAAAATATTTAGTGAGACGCTCTATCGAATTCTCTTCTGCCTGCTGCTTACCCAGCTGTATTCCTTTGTTAATCAATGATGCTCCGAGTCCTGTAATGTCTTTTACCTCCTTAACATATTCTTCTGCTTTATTAGTAATGATACCAGCATCTCTTGTACGTATATCGCAACAGTGAAAACCAATAGGTATCAACACTATTTTTGCATCTGATATTTCTCCATTATTTTCTTTTGAAACCTTTCACGAGAAATCTCACCCTTAATCAGACATTTAATTTCAAATATCCACTCTTCATTAACCTTTAATTTCTCTATTGCTAAAGTGGCCTCTGTCTGTCTGATAGCGTCTATTTCTTCTAACGATAAATCATTAAAGATTTCTGCAGGAAGAGAGTTTAAATAATCTACTTCTGTTATTTTTGATAATTGTTCTTTATAACTTAATTTCATATTAATTCCCTATGAAATCCCATCAACAACGTTGTCTTTTTACTATACATAGCGTTTTCCTAATGCAATGTACGGTGCCGTATAATTTCCTTCTTCATCGATGATACCAACCTTTAACAGGCTTTTATTTGCTTCAACTTCAGCCTCTTCTTTGGGAAGAGATTTTAAATAGGCAACCTCTTCGTCAATGATAGACGTAATGGCTTTGGCTTGGTCTTCATAACATAATTTTGCCATAAAAACACTCCCTTTCATCACATATACTCCTTCTTTTATTATTCTAAACAAATAAGAGAAAGGCTCCTAAAGGGCTCCATCTATACTTTTTCAAGGAATCCTTCTTAGTAAGATTATTGTAGCACGATTTATTCTTCTACAATAGTCCATACCAGTTTTCATGTATGCCATGGATAAGTGTTACAACTTTGTTATATCACTACACAGGCACCGGTCTTAAACTATACAATCCTTATCAGCGCCATATAAATAATCGTACCAAGTATAATGCTTGCTACGGCATTTCTTTTTAAAACCTGCGTTACCACCACGGAAATGCATGCTATCAGTTCCGGGATTCCGTGAGGTTTTTCCGTTATCGCTACATCCTTAAGACAATAAACCACAAGGAGTGCAATAATCGCACTCGGAAGCACTTTCCCAAGGTATGAGATATACGCCGGTGTTTTTTTACCAAATAATATAAAGGGTAGGAATCTGAGTGCCATGGTCGTCAAGGCCATAGCTAAAACAAGGACTGCAGAAGTCATAACACCTTTTCCTCCCTTCTCCTTATTGCAGTAAGGATAAGTGTAATCAGCAGCATAGACGGAATCAAGATTTTTTCTGAACCGAAAATAACAAGACACAGCGCCGTACACAACAAACCGGTAAGCGCCGGCACATGATCCCTGACTGTCAGCCACTGCTCTGTAAAAGAAGCAACAAAAAGAGCAGTCATGGAAAATTCTATTCCTTTGGTAGAGAACGGTATTACCATACCGAGTAGATTTCCGAAAACACATCCAAATACCCAGTAGATCTGATTAAATAATGACACAAAGAATCTGTACTGATTAACCGAATCTGGCGAAGGTCCTTCATCATTACACAAGAGTGAATATGTTTCATCCGTCAGAGCAAAAATCAGATAAGGTTTATATTTACCGGTTTCTTTATACTTATCAATCATCGATATACTGTAGAATAAATGCCTTGCATTAACCATGATAGTTGTGATTATCGTGGCGATTATCGATGCACCACCTGTCAAAAGACTTATACCAACATATTGCATGGAGCCTGCATATATGAGGACACTCATTGCAAGTGCCCATACAAAGCCATATCCAGCATTGCTTAGAAGAATACCAAATCCTACACCGAGGATAATATATCCCGCCATAACAGGAAACGACTTATATAAAGCTTGTTTTATTATTTCACCGGTTTTCATCATATACCTTCCCGATTAATATTTATTATCTTTTCCAAAGAGCATATCAATAATATCATTTTGTTCACTATTTGTTAACGGTGACATCACTCAAGTTCAACTTGAATTATTTATTGTTTTTTAAATCTCTGCTTGCTACTATAAAGTTGTACTTTAGTTTATGATGATAATCGTAAGGAGGTTTCACATGAGCATAGGACAGAATATTAAAAATCTAAGGAAAGCAAATAACCTCACACAGGATCAGCTTGCGGAAGAGCTGGACATCAGTTTTCAGGCGGTATCCTCATGGGAAAGAGATGAATACAAACCGGAAACGGATAAACTGATCAGACTGGCGGAAATATTAGATGTGTCTGTATCTTCCATCGTTGAGGAAAAACAGGATTCCTTTAAGACAAAAAAAGCGATTTACAACTGGGAACATATGAAGACTTTTGTGAAAGTTTCCGCAAAAGCAAATAAACTCAGCAATACTCTTAAAGCTGTTGATTTTGCATTAAAAGCTCATGAAGGTCAGAAGAGAAAACGTTCATCTATCCCTTATATATATCATCCCCTTAATCTCGCATGCCATGCACTATCCATGAACATCGTAGAGGATGAAATAGTCGCGGCTTGCCTTTTACACGATGTGGTAGAGGACTGTGATATCAAGGCAGATGCTCTTCCGGTTAATGATGAGGTCAAAGAACTGGTTCTGCTGCTGACAAAGGAAGATTATACTGATGAAAACAGAGATAAGGTTTTAAGTGCATATTATAAAAAAATCGGTAAAAATCCAAAAGCTGCACTGATCAAATGTTTGGACCGGTGCAACAATTTAACAACTATGTCATGGGGTCTGAGCCGCGAAAAGATTTTTCGTATGATTAAGGAAACAGAAAAGTTTTATCCGGGCCTTCTGGATGTGGTAAAGGCAACACCTGAATATAACAATGCAGCATTTCTACTTAAATACCACATGGAAAGTATGCTGGATATTTACAAGAGACTTTTATAGGAGGTTACATTATGGAACAAAACGAAACTATACTCGAACCCTTAACATTTGAAACAATTGAAAGAGCTGATGATATGAGTATGAAAGTACTTATGAAATATGCAGAATTATATGATTCATGTATGAATACAACAGATATTGTAAAATACATAAAGGATTTTTATACAAAAGAAAATTAAAGGGGGGAAAAATGGCTCTTAATACTTATGCCGTATATCGTGAATTGATTCAACGTGGCTTTTATGATGATTTTGTAGATTTCGCTGTATACATGAGATTCGCACGTGGCATGTCCTTATATAATTCAGGTCTCACATATTTACAAAGACCCGGTGCGCAAATTGTTTATACCGAATATCAGTGGTATAAAATGGGACGCAGTATTTCGCCCGGAAAAACTCCAATTGTAATTACGGTTCCGTTCGGACCAGTTGAATTTGTATATGATATCAATGATACATATGGCGATGATTACAAAGGTATAACAAAAGAATTATTCGGAAATCATACTCCTGATTCTCTTTGTGATTTCAATCTTTTAAAATTGATTAATGCATTACATTCTCTCGGTATTTCATATAATTCAACAGAAGGATTTGGCGTTAACCTTTTTGGAACAGCTGAGCTATTGGAAAAACCTATTTCCGTGGAATATACAAAGAGAGATGGTAAAAAATACAAGAAGTATACTAGGTATGCAATTACTGTTGATAATAAATTGAAGGATTATGAAAAAGTCTGTGTAATTTTACATGAAGCCGGTCATATCCTCTGTGGTCATATTCATTATGATGCTGATCCCAAATATATCGTATATACACCGAATCGGAGTGACGATAATCTTGATCCATACGTAAAAGAGTATGAGGCTGATGAAGTATGCAGAATTTTCTGTAAATTGCTGGGATACGAATACAACCCTTCAGAACATCTTAATCAATATGAAAAAAAAACTATAGTTAAATCATCTCAATATTTCATAATGACTGCTGTTCATGAATTAATGAAGGTGTGGTAAAAAATACTTAATCTTTTAAAGTCTTCGTTTATTATTCTTCTCCAACCAAATGAACTGTTCTAAAGTCATGACTGACGGAGGGAAGGAAAATATCCGTGATATCCTTTGTCTTTATCTTAAGACTTGATGTGCATTTACAGGGATGACATCCTACAAATTCACCTGCAAGTACATCTTCATCAATGAGGAGCTGAACTCTGTTATTAGTATCATTCATGAGTCCCATCACACTGACTGAACCAGGTTCCACATCAAGGAAATTAACCATATCTTCTGCATCGGCAAAAGAAAGTCTGGCCGATCCAATCTGAGATGAAAGCTCTTTTGTCTTAAATTTCTTCCTGCCGGGCATCATAAGGAGATAAAAATCGGTTTTCTGTCTGTTGCAGAGAAAGAGATTTTTGCATATCTGTATTCCCAGAACTTCTTCAATAGGCTCACATACTTCTATTGTCGTGGCAGGCACATGATCTACGCGCTCATATTCTATTCCAAGCTTATCAAGATAATCGTACGTCCTGATTTCCCGCTCCTGTCTTCCTTCTGTATTCTCTGGTCTTCCCTTAACAAGTTCCATCTATGTTTTGTCCTTTATATATTTATATTTCAGAAATTATCTGATTTATTATAATCATGTTGCTTTTCTTAAGCAATTTAAAATATAGCATTATACAGTATTTAATATCAAGAACAACCAAAAGTTTGTAAGCAGGCTATTTGTCCGTACATTAATTTTAAAAATTTTTCACCTGATATATTAACACATCTCTTTCCCGAGACTGCGGTTCTTCCTCAAGCCACCTCATCACTTCTTCCTTATTAAAAGAAAAACCCGGACCAAGATATTGATACTGTTTTTCGAAAGAGCCACAAAAAGGCCTTGCGATTACTCTTTTGACATTTTCTGCAATACTGAGATTGTCTTTTACTGAATGATTTGCTGTGAGGAGAGAACATCCATTATCAAATATAGGCGCCGGATGAAATCCGTTATCATCATACATAATTGCCAGATTATTTACATGTCTGTCTTCATTAAGAATAATTGCATCCAGTGTAAAAATCTTTCGAAGATAATCTGTATAATCCAGATTACAGATCTTTTT
>CADBFE010000034.1 GCA_902793845.1 uncultured Lachnospiraceae bacterium
TTGTCAGCCATCCATTCCTTATAGCTTTTTCCGATGTGTTTATTTTCCTTTATAACGGACAGATTATGCTCTTCACAGAGTTCATCATTTATGTGCCGGATATTCCAATATGACCGCTTGCAGTCGTGATACTTTTTGTGGGTTATATTGTCGGCAGCACAGAAGATGATATGGTTGTGACAGTGGTTCTTATCCGTATGGGTCGAAACTATATAGGAATACCGTCCTCCGAGAAGCCGCTCGGCAAGCTCTTTTCCTATCTCATGTGCCTCCTTTGCACCGACCTCTCCGGGGGCAAAAGACTGTATCAGATGATAGGCGAGATTCGGGTCGGAAGGATCCGTTTTCTTAAGCGCATTTGCAAACATCGCCGGAGCATATTCTACCGTTGTACCGAATGTCGTGATCAGGGTTTCACCATCGGTTTTTGCCGGATTACAGATATAGTCGATCGAGCGTTTTACTGTAGCTTTGATTGCATGGATTCTTGTAATCGACATATATCTCTTTGAACTCCTTTTTTAACTCATCAATATCGGTCTGATAGATGCTTCTTGTCTCGTTGGCACGCTTTGCGATCTGGTTGATATTATTGCCGATTTTTGCAAGCTGCGTAGCGATATCTCTGAACTCCCTATAATCAATTTCATACAGGTCGGATTCGACGATCAATTTGCGCAGGACATATGATTTACTTGGGTCATTGTTCAACTTCATTTTTGCTTCCAATATCCGGTTTTCATCTTCACTCAATCTGAGCGTGAACCGGTGAGTTCTTTCTCTGTTTTCCATTTATGAATATCCTCCCTTCGTGAATGCCGCCATAGGGCGGTCGGTTATGAACTATTTGCCGTTTCCGGCACTGTCAGCGCTCCGCATTTCGGAGCAAGACCAAGGGGTCAGGGGATATCTCCCCTGCAAGCAAAACCGAGGCATTTTCCCGGGCAGGAAAATGATTGGTTTTTCGCCTTGTGGACACCACAAGGCAGTGCTTGCTGGTTTTCTGCATATCCCCAAGGGGATATGCGAGTTCTGGCAGCCATCGGGTTGCCACTTAGAACTCATAACGCCGTATCCGGCGATCATTTCCATACATGGGGGAATGGACAGATGAAAAGAAAAAACTGCCATAAGCCCCACTTGGAGCCATAGCAGTTTTGGTGTTCGATTGAAGTATGTGTTTTATCCAATTCCGATTGTATCAGATGATGCAGCATAAAACAACGGGAATCTGACTAATTAGAGAGGATTATCGGACATGTGTTTTTGTAGACTGATAATATGGGGGGCCTTCCTTAAAAAATACAGCACCCATGTTCTTATGAAACGTGGGTGTTGTTTCCTTGTGACCGGATTATTTAAATGGTCTTACTGACCGGTAATCGTGGTTTTAACCAGATCTCTGGCAACGCTTTCGTCCAGCGCGAGGGCATCATATACGGTCCCGTCGGTACCGATCAGAATACCGGACTCGAGGTCTTCGTTGAAGTAATAACCGTAGGTTGTTTTCTCGTCTATGTACCGAGCTCATAAATAACGTAGATCACGTCGCCGTCTTCGTTACGGAAGATGGCAAGTTCCATATCATTATCCGGATTACCGTTTACGTACAGCCCGCCCATGTAAGTCAGGGTTGCCTGAATGGTTTCGTTCTCGGCTTCGGGATCCATACCTGCTTCTTCACTGACATCTTCCGCTGCCTCGGTGGTCTCGGTATCGGCCTCAGTGGTCTCTGCAGCGGTTTCGGTAGCAGCCTCCTGTGTGGCGGCTTCGCTTCCGCATGCTGCGAGAGTCATCGTCATTCCGATTGCCAGCAATCCAGTTAACAGTCTTTTTTTCATATTATTAGTCCTCCTAGAAAAGATGATTGGTGTCGTGACGAACTCATTTTAACTGTGGGAGAGATCTTTTACAAGAGAGAAGAAAGAAGAAAGTGTATAAAAATCAGATACAAAGTAAAAAGGGACTTCTACTTATGACGGATTGTGGTATTCTTGTATCGGTGACTTGTATCGGTGATTTGAGGGAGATCAGTGCCGATCGTTTTTTCGACCGCTTCATGAAGTCGGGTCTGCATTTGTGTCAGGCCATACGAACATGAATCGATGTTTCAAGAGGAGGAAAAGGAAAGTGAAAAAAAGAATCGCGGTATTATTCGGATTGATCATGACGATGGCTGTTGTGGGCGGCTGCGGAAAAGAAACAGGGACCACAGCGGATGTGGAAGAAAATGAGACGCCTGCGGCAGTGGAGCAGGATGCGCAAACCTTTGATTCCATTCTTGCGTCCCTTCCGGCGGATGCGTATTATGCATATGCCGATATGGCCAAGGATCATGACGCGCTTTTGGTAACGACTAAAGATCTTGTTTTTGATAACGGGGACGGGGTCATGGCAGCGACCGAGGCAGATGTTTACGGTATCGATCAGGATGGTAAGGTAAAGGAATACGGACATGTGGCAGGGGGCGGAACGGCAACTCCGTTGGCTTGCAAGGACGGGGTTCTTTTCTGCGGCGGTCATAATTATATGAACAAGATTCATATCGAGGAAGCCACTTCCGAGATGATTACGGAGGAGGGTGAGTACTTCGATGAGTATGATGAGGCAGTCGTTGTGGCATTCAATCCTTCTTTGGCCGCTTCCGAAACCGCTTCGGAGGAAAGCGCGTATTTTACAAAGGGTGTGTATTACAACTATGCAAAAGACGCAGAGAATCCTCCGTTAACCTACTTCTATGTGTTCTATGATGAGAATACGGGGTATACCGCAGATGGGGAAAATAACGGCATCGGACTTCCCTTCAGCCTGACCCAGGAAGAGGGCGCGGCAACCTTTTCCTTCGGTGGAGAGGGAGAATCCGAGGAGGTTTTAACCGTATCTTCTTTTGAAAACGGAATCGTAACGGGAACGTTTGATGACGGACGCGAGGTGGTGTTTGAGCCGGTCAGCGGACTGGATCCCGAGACCTTTGATGCGGAAAACTACGTAAACGGTCCCAGCCAGAGCGTATACAAGGATCCCAACGGCTGGAGCGTTAAATATGATGCAAGCCTCTTTGAAGTTACGCAGGAAGAGGGTCAGGTGTTCTTTGTATATACCGGTGAGTCCGCAGGAACCAATATGGTAACCGCAACCTACACGGTTGATAACAAAGCGGAGGATGCAATTAAAAAGCTGGGCGAAAATTACGGTGATACCGCCGAGTATTCCACGGCACCGTTCCCGGGCGCCGAGGATGTGGACGGTTACTGGGTGAATGTTCCGGTTGATACGGAAGGCTCCGGCGCTTATATGACCGCAATGGCCAGAGATTATATGGAGGGCGCTCTGATCTTTGAAATTGACGGACATCAGGGGGAGGATGATGAGATGAACATGGCTGTTGCCGATGCGCTTGCAGGGATCATTGATTCTCTTACCTTTGAATAAGATACGAAATTTGAAAAATGACGGAAATACCGCTTGTCTTCGGACGGGCGGTATTTTTTTTGCCGCAGGCTTTGTGTGTCCGGATATTTGGACGCCTCTCGAAGTATCCTTAAATCAGAGGATAATATGAGGGTCTACTAATCATTTTGAAGGAGGTATGAGCCTGTGATTTTCGTGCAATCATATGCGTGAAATTGAGGTATAGAGGCGTCTGACGGTAAATGTGTCGGGCGCTTCTTTTTTGCTATTCCAATATGTTGGAATAAAAATTTTTGAGAAATTTTATTTTGACTAGGGAGATTTGACCCTCTGCCGGCACTTTGTCCTAGTGACAGGGAATAAAAATCGGTGCCTGAAGAAAGGACAGGCACAATGAAAAAACAGAATAGTGTATCTCCTCAATATACAGAGGAGAGCCTTCCGGAACGGTTTGATTCGTGGATTTCACATGTTTTGGCAAATCTCACGCTGACAGTGATAAGGTCATATGAGAGGAAACTTAAAAGATCACTGGAAATCCATGTGGAAAACATTGATGAAGTCATGGCATATGACCCGTTTGATGATAAGGATTCAGAGGCGGTGCTCTTGGGTGAATCCGTTATCTACACTACGGATAAAAAACTGGCAGAGGGATTAAGAAAACTGAGTCCTCGGAAAAAGCAGGTTTTGGAAGGTACGGTGATACTCGAGATCCCGGTCGCTGTTGTGGCAAATGATCTCGAGCTTGATGAACATACGGTCAGTAACTACAAATATGACAGCATTCAGTCGCTCAGAGCTTCGTATGAGGAGGATGAAAATGGGCAGAAAAAGTCGAAAAAGAAAAGGTGAATTGTTGTCTGCGGAAACCATAAGAGGGATTCTCACAGGAGACAGCGTAGCTCTCGGAGAACTTGTGGTAAATAAGATGAATTACGTGAAGACAGTTATCAGGAATTATGCAGACAGGAATGGTATAGAGCTTGATCCTGATACAGTGGATGATCTGGCAAGTGTTGTATGGTCGAAGTTCTTCTCGAAAAGGGTAAGAATCCTTAAGGACTTCAGATAACAGATTATGGCACTGATTTTGTTTTCTGTCACAGGTTTTGCCGGTCTCATAAAGCGCATAATTTCAACGTAACGGTTCATAGCAGTACCGTGGTGCTCTTATGCGTTTTTAAGGCAGACAAAAGCCTCAAAAGTTTTATCCGAATCCGGCAGATTGCCGGGACTGAACCTTGACAAGTGAATAACAGGTATTGCAGGACGTGAGAAACGGGCGAGCCCGTCGGAAACCGCGCGATGACCATGGGAAAAACCTGTGAGAGCGATGAACGGTTGTCCGGAAGCAGAGGGATAGGTTCCTTTGTGTGGTGATGACCCTGTTTCGTGATCATGATACTTCCCGGGAGGGCTTTAAAAGTGGTGCAATTCCAATGTGGGCGAAATACCTTAGTAGCCACCTGCAAAATCTTATTTTTATCCGTATCTGCGGTTCAAAGGTTATCTGAATGTGACAGATGACATTTGAAGCGCAGATACCCTATGAAAAGAGCGCATAACAGATGCATGAATACAGCGAGAGGAGGCGATGCATTTTGAGTGTAATAGTGGATGATACCTCAGATGAGAAAGAGGTAGTCAATGTGCCGATTGAGAAAAAGCTTAATCTGACGATCAGGGAGGCGGCAGAATACTCCAATATCGGCATGAACAAGATCAACGAGATGCTAAGAAATCCCATGTGCAGCTTTGTGCTGTATGTCGGGACAAAAAAACTGGTAAAAAGAAAAGAATTTGAACAGTTTCTGGCCGGGCGAATGGAGATATGAACGGAAGGTGTAAAAATTGCGAAAAACCGCGAAAAATACGGTCAGAGTGATTGAATAAATGCGTTTGTTATGTTAAGATAAACTGTTGTGTTAGGCTCTTTTCTAAATTCTCTCTTTTAGAAAGGAGTACAGCGAAATGGGCAAGAATTTAAAGGGCAAAGAGCTGGGAGCAGGAATATCCCAGAGAAAGGATGGTAGATACTCAGCAAGATTTGTTACATCCAGCGGGAAAAGGATTGAAAAGTATTTCCCTATGCTTCAGGATGCGAGGAAATGGCTGGCAGAGGCCAAATTGAACGATGAAAACGGCAGCGTGGGCGTATCCGTCGGAATGACTGTGGATGCCTGGTTTGAGTTCTGGATCGTCAATATCAAGGACAAGACGGTTAGATACAATACTGCACGTAATTATCGGGAGAGATACAGGCAGAACATTAAAAAGTACATAGGCAAGATGCTTATGATCGATGTGAAGCCCATGCACTGTCAGAAGATCCTCAATGCGATGGAGGCCGATTACGCGGGATCGACCATTTATCAAACGCTGATAACACTTTACAATATATTTGATTCGGCGGTTGAAAATGCGATCATCTTAAAAAATCCCGTGACGAGAACGGTAAAACTTCCCAAGCCTATCGAAAAGAATACCAAGGTGCTTACGGTGGATGAACAGGAGAAATTCATGGAGGAAGCAAGGTATTCCAGCAATTATCCGCAGTATTTCTTCATTCTCCAGACCGGTGTGCGTACCGGGGAAATGGTGGGCCTTAAATGGGAAGATATTGATTTTGAAAAGAATCTGATCTCTATCAGAAGATCCATGGAGTACAGATATTCGACCGGGGAGTGGCGCGTGGGTCCGCCGAAGACCAAGCACGGATTTCGGGAGATTCCGCTTACGAAGGCAAACCGGGAGATGCTTCTTGAAATGAAGAAGCAGGCTGACAGGGGAAGATATGTACAGGAGGAGTTCAAGGAGTTTGTTTTTATCAATTCAAAGGGAATGCCTACCAAGAATTCCACATATGATGTGCATATCGCGAAGCTGACGAAAAAGGCAGCAATCCAGAACTTTTCAATGCATACGCTCAGACATACCTTTGCAACAAGGTGTATCGAAGCAGGGATGCGTCCGAAGACGCTTCAGCAGATCCTCGGACATTCAAGTATCAATATTACGATGAACCTGTATGTACATGTAACAGATGAGGAAAAAACCAAAGAGATGCAGAAGTTTGAGGAATACTCCATTAAAATATAGATGGCGTAAAAAATGGCGTAAATGGCCACAGACTTTTGCGGATCAAATGTCCAAATAGAAAAAATAGTCAGGACGATGGCGTAATGGCGTAAGACTGTATAAGTACATTATATAAGTCATTAAAAGCCGATATAAGTTGATAGCAGATGGCGTAAAAAATGGCGTAAAGTTACGAGCCAAAGTCCGGAAATACTTGAAAATAAAGGAGATAATGAGAAGTTATGAAACTAGGATTATTTAACTCGCTCACAAAGGCGGGAGCACAGGCAGCTAACTTTCCGTTTTGTACTATTGATCCCAACGTAGGTATAGTACCGGTACCGGATGACCGTATAGAGAAACTCGGCGAGATGTATCACACCAAGAAGGTGACTCATGCGGCAATCGAGTTTGTTGATATCGCCGGACTCGTAAAGGGCGCATCAAAAGGCGAGGGACTTGGAAACCAGTTCCTGGCAAATATCAGAGAAGTTGATGCCATAGTCCATGTAGTCAGATGTTTTGAGGATGCAAACGTTATCCATGTTGAGGGCAATGTTGATCCTGCAAGAGATATAGATACCATCAATATGGAGCTTATCTTCTCGGACCTTGAGATCCTTGAGAGGAGATATGCAAAAGTTGCCAAGCAGGCCAAGATGGACAAGACTCTCCAGAAGGAAGTCACAATGCTTGAAGGCCTTAAGAAGCATCTTGATGACGGTAATACAGCCAGAACATTTGCAGTACCCGATGATGAGGAACTCCAGAAGGCATTTGCGGAGTACAATCTCTTAACAGCAAAGAAGACAATATATGCCGCAAACGTGGCTGAAGATGATCTCGCTGATGACGGTGCGTCAAATAAATATGTGGCAAAGGTCAGAGAGATGGCAGCAGCTGAGGGCAACGGAGTATTTGTTATCTCTGCAAAACTCGAGGAGGAATTATCCGAGCTCTCTGATGAGGAAAAGAAAGAATTCCTCGCAGACCTTGGCGTAGAGTCATCAGGTCTTGATAAACTGATCGCAGCCAGCTACAAGCTCCTGGGTCTTATCAGTTTCCTGACAGCGGGAGAGGATGAGTGCCGCGCATGGACTATTAAAGAAGGAACAAAGGCGCCTCAGGCAGCAGGCAAGATCCATACAGATTTTGAACGTGGATTTATCAAAGCCGAAGTAGTTAACTATCAGGATCTCCTCGATAACGGTTCTCTCGCAGCAGCAAGAGAAAAGGGTATCGTCGGCATGGAAGGAAAAGAGTATGTCGTTAAGGATGGCGATGTGATCCTCTTTAGATTTAATGTATAAACAGGAGGTGCGTTATGCCTGACTGGATGGGAGACGGAGATATCGCATTTCCGTTTCTTGGGATATATCTTGAAAATGTGCCAAAGACATTTACCGTATTTGGAATCACTATCGCACTGTACGGACTGATCATCGGTATCGGCATGATACTGGCATTTGTCCTCGTTACACATGTGGCAAAGAAAAACGGGATGGATCCCGATGACTTTTACGATATGGGTATCTGGCTCATCATATTTGGAATAATAGGTGCCAGAATATATTATGTCATTTTCTCCTGGGATTATTACAAAAACAATCTCGGAGAGATAATCAACCTGCGACAGGGAGGCCTGGCTATATACGGCGGAGTCATCGCCGGATTCACGGCTCTCATCGTATGGTGCAGAATTAAGAAAAAGAGTATCTGCAAAATGGGTGATGTGGCATTCATGGGAGTGCTGGTCGGCCAGATCATGGGACGCTGGGGTAACTTTACAAACAGGGAAGTCTTTGGTGGATACTGTGATAACATCTTTGCAATGAGATTGCCGATTAGTGCAGTCCGCTCCCGGGATATCAGTGAGGAACTGGCATCACACATTGTGGATGGTACCAATTACATACAGGTCCATCCGACATTCCTGTATGAGAGTTTTTACAATCTGGTACTCTTGTCACTGATTTATATCTTCTTTAAAAAGAAGGCATTTGACGGGGAGGCAATCCTCTGGTATCTGGGCGGATACGGAATAGGCAGATTTATAATAGAGGGAATCAGGACAGACCGGCTGCTGATCCCTGGTACGGGACTGGCTGTATCACAGCTCCTTGGTATATCACTCTTTGCCGTATCCCTGGCCATCGATATCATAGTCAGGGTTAAAAAGGCCGGCAGTGATAAAGCAAAGCAGGCAAACGGATAAATACTTCACGATAAAGAATAAATATTGATAAGAATAATTAAGCACACAGCTTCGGCTGTGTGTTTTTTGTTTCCTGTCAGGTTTACATAAAAAACTGCTCAAAAAAATCTCAAAAACTTTTCTGATTTTGTTGCAATAATCACATTTTTCGTTTAAAATGGAGCGTAGATGCATCATAGTGGTGTAAAAGGGAGCAAAATGGTGATATATTAAATCACTAAATATATATTTCGCGGATGTACAAGGGTGAATATAATCACACAATTGATGAAAAGGGCCGAATAATCGTTCCGGCAAAGCTCAGAGATGAGCTCGGAGAGACTTTTGTGATAACAAAGGGTCTCGATGGATGCCTGTGGGTATTTGACAACGAGGAGTGGGAAAAGGTCGAGGAAAAGATCAATGAACTCCCGTTTAACATCAAGGAAGCACGACTCTTATCAAGATTTATGATCGCCGGTGCATTTGATGCAGAACCTGACAAGCAGGGACGTGTGATGATACCCCAGAGCCTCAGGGAATATGCAGATTTAAAGAGAGATGTAGTCCTTGCAGGCGTCGGCCGCAAGCTTGAGCTCTGGTCTAAGGAGAGATACGAGCAGGCAGGCGACTTTGGAGATATGGACGAGATAGCAAACAAGCTGATGGAGCTTGGCATCAGATTATAAAGGCCCCGGTATGGAATTTGTACACAAGTCAATCATGGCGGATGACGTCATAGAAAACCTGAATATAAAGCCGGATGGCATATACTTAGACGGCACTCTCGGAGGAGGCGGACATTCATCGCTGATACTTGAACGTCTGAATAATGAAGGTCATCTCTACGGAGTCGATCAGGATGAGGATGCAATCAATGCAGCAACAAAACGGCTTGAGAGATTTGAAAACAAGACGATCATCAGAAGCAATTACTGCAATGCAGTAAATGAGTTGAAACTCCTCGGTGTAACAGGAGTGGACGGCATACTCCTGGATCTCGGCGTCTCATCATATCAGCTCGATGAGCCTGAGAGAGGCTTTACCTACAATACAGATGCAGCTCTCGATATGAGGATGGACAGGCGCAAGAGCCTGACGGCAAGAGAGATCGTTAACACATATAGCGAGAGCGAACTGAAACGAATATTGAAAGAATACGGCGAAGAACCTTTTGCGGCGGCTATAGCAAAAAATATAGTCGCCGCGAGAAGTGAAAAACCGGTTGAGACCACGTTTGAATTAAACGAGATCATAAAGAAATCAATCCCGGCAAAGATGAGGGCAAAGGGAGGACACCCTTCTAAGCGTACATATCAGGCAATCAGGATTGAATGCAACGGAGAACTTGATGTGCTGAAGGAATCGATAGACGGAATGATCGATTTCTTAAACCCCGGCGGGAGATTCTGCATCATTACTTTCCATTCATTAGAGGACAGGATAGTAAAGAATATGTTTAAGAAAGCAGAGGATCCGTGCGAGTGTCCTAAAAACCTGCCATGTGTATGCGGTAAAAAGAGCAGGGGCAGGGTGATCAGCAGAAAGCCCATCATACCGTCAGATGAGGAAATGGAAGAAAATCCCAGATCGAAATCTTCAAAACTGAGGGTTTTCGAAAAAGTATAAAAGAGGAAGTCAGTTAACATAAAATCCTGGGGAGGATAGAACAGTAAATGAGAGAAAATTATGTACAGGGAAGCGCTGCCAGAACCCTTGAAAACAGGCAGAGAAGGGAATTTTATACAGAAGTACCAATAAAAAGAAATACGGTAAAAACTGTACAATGGACCCCGGTCTATGTTATTATGTTAATCGGTGTGGTTATTTTCCTTCTCGTGACATGCATGAAGAATGTATTCTTATATTCCGAGATCGCGAGACTGAGAAGTGAGAAGGGCGCACTGACTGACAGTTACGAGGACCTCGTTCTGTCAAACAATCTGTATTATGACAGAATAATGAGTGAAGTTGATTTGAAAGAAATCGAGCATATAGCTGTAGCAGAGCTTGGTATGCAGATGGCGGGATCGGGACAGATAGTAAGCTATTCCGGAGACATAGAAGATTACGTCAAGCAGTACAGTGATTTGCCCGAGCCGTAGGTAGTTTAGTATGGCTTCTGAGGACAGAGAAAACAGAAGACAAAAGAATAGAAAGAGTCCGTTCCGTGTATCGGGAGCGAGAGAAAATACAAAGATAAAGCTGACAATACTGTACGTACTGGTATTGTTGGCTTTTGCTGTTCTAACGGTAAAACTGATAAAGATCACCATGGAAGACGGAGACAGATACAGACAGGCCGTCCTCGCCCAGCAGACCTACAACAATTCTACTCTGCCATACAAGAGAGGCAGTATCACCGACAGAAACGGTACGATACTGGCCCACAGCACTCAGGTATTTAATCTCATACTTGATGCCAAGGAACTCAATATCGAGTCGGAGAAAATAGAGACAACACTCCTGGCACTCAACAAATGCTTTGGCACGGATTCCGCAGAGCTTCGTACTTATATAAGAGAAAATCCGGGCTCTGCATACAAGATAGTATTAAAGCAGCTCTCATATGATCAGGTCCAGGCATACAAGGAGATGGCTGCGGCAAACCCTGATGAGATATGTGCCACGGGCGTATGGTTTGAGGATGATTATACAAGAGAATACCCGTACGGAAGCCTGGCGGCGGACGTGATCGGATTTACCACAGCAGACGGTATCGGTCATTACGGACTCGAGGAATATTATAATATGATGCTCTCCGGTACAAACGGCAGGGCGTACGGATACAGGACGGAAGACAACGGTATGGAGTACACCGTCATCCCGGCCACCAACGGATATACTCTCGTAACTACTCTTGATGCCTATATTCAGGAGGTTTGCGAAAAAGCTATTTACGATTATAATGTGGCTCATGCCGGCGAGTACCGAGAGGATGAGGACGGTTCGGACAATACAGGTGTGATCGTCATGGATATCGATTCGGGAGAAGTCCTAGCGATGGCGAGCTATCCCTTCTATGATCTGTCGGATACAACAGCATTTTTAAATGATCTATATACAGATGAAGAACTGGCGATGATGACAGACGAGGAGCTGACGGCAGCCAAATCCGAGATATGGAAAAACTTCTGTATCTCCCAGTCATACGAGCCGGGTTCCGTAAACAAGACATACTGCGTGGCGGCAGGTCTTGACTCAGGCGTGATCCACGATGGCGATATCTTTTTCTGTAACGGATACAAGACATACGGTGAGGGCTCAAGAGCCGTAACCATCAGATGTCATAACAGATACGGTGACGGACAGCTCACCGTAAAGGGCGCCATAGAGCAGTCGTGCAACGTTGCCCTCATGGAGATAGGTGAGAAACTCGGTACCACCAGGATGCTTGATTATCTCCATGTGTTTAACTTTGGTTTAAAGACAAACATTGACCTCGCAGGTGAGATGAGAACCGATTCCCTTGTGTTTAATGCAAATACAATGGGTATCACGGAACTTGCCACATCTACATTCGGACAGGGATACAATGTCACAATGATCCAGAATATATCTGCCTACTGTTCTCTAATTAACGGCGGATATTATTACAAGCCCCATGTGGTAAAACAGATAACAGACGACGGAGGTAATGTGATAGAAAATATCGAGCCGCTGCTCCTCAGACAGACTGTCTCAGAGTCTGTATCGGAATATATGAGAGATTACTGTATCGGCGTTGTCCGTGAGGGTACCGGTGTATCGGCGAGACCTGCCGGATACATGATAGGTGGTAAAACAGGTACAGCGGAGCACTCCGGAGAAGGCAAGATCGACTATGTCGTATCATTTATGTGCTTTGCTCCGGCAGACGATCCCCAGATTGCAGTATATGTCGTAATCGACAGACCCAACACCGCATCACAGGAATCGGGTACCAGATATGCATGTCTCATAACCAGGGATATCCTTACCAGCGTCCTTCCGTATATGAATATCTATATGACTGAGGAACTGTCTGATAAAGAGAGACAGGAACTTGAAGATCGTGGAGCCAAGATACTTGAAGAAGCTCAGGATGCTCTTTCCGGAGATACTGTCAGTGAAAACAGTGTATCCGAAAACAGTGCCGGTGACGGATCTGAAGGTGATGGAACCGGGACAACAGAAGTGATAGAACTTGATGTAAACGTTCCGGAACAGCAGTCTGTAGATGTTCAGATTGATGAGAATACAGGTTATGCGATCGACCCTCTCACAGGAGAATTCCTTGATCCTGAGACGGGAGAGCCGATAAACGGAGAATCGAGCATATTCCAGTACACAGATGTACAGGATGAAAATACAGATACAGAAAACTAGAGGGAATAAATTATGAGCCTGATTTTTGCGGTGCCGCTCCTTGCGACATTTATACTGACAGTACTGATCGGACCTAAATTCATACCGTTTCTGCACAGACTAAAGTTTGGACAGACGGTTCGTGATGAAGGACCGGAGAGTCATAAAAAGAAAAATGGTACGCCGACCATGGGTGGACTCATTTTTCTGTCTGCAATGACTATCGTATCTCTGTTTTATATTAAGGATTATCCGGAGACTATTTATGTACTGACGCTTACTCTTGGATTTGGCTTTATCGGATTCCTTGATGACTTTATTAAAGTCGTTAGGAAAAATTCAACAGGACTTAAGTCTTACCAGAAGATGGCACTTCAGATCGCTGTGACCAGTATCTTTATATATTACACTGACACCGTACTTGGCATGGACCTAACCATGAAGATACCCTTTATGGAGGGAAAGTCCCTTGATCTGGGATTTTTCAATATCATCCTGGTCTATTTCGTAGTCATAGGTACAGATACAGGTACAAACTTTACGGACGGTATCGACGGACTCTGTACATCCGTGACGGCTGTAGTGGCGGGATTCTTTGCCATGGCATCATTTACCCTTGAGCAGGGCGGCGTTATGCCTGTATCAATGGCACTCCTTGGAGGACTCATGGGATTCCTCGTATTTAATGCTTATCCTGCCAAGGTATTTATGGGTGATACGGGAGCACTTGCTCTTGGCGGATATGTGGCAGCGTGTGCCTATATCATGCACCTCCAGCTGTTCCTCCTGATAATAGGACTCATATACGTGGCAGAGGTGGCATCGGTAATGATCCAGGTGTCATATTTTAAACTGACACACGGCAAGCGTGTATTTAAGATGACGCCGATACATCATCACTTTGAGTTGTCGGGATGGTCGGAGACCAAGGTGGTAGCGGTATTTACCATTATCACTATTATCGGATGCGCATTTGCCCTTGAGGGTATATGGTAATCAATCATACGGAGAAAAGATAATGAGCCTGGAAAAATCAGATTTTGAAAAACAGAAAATACTTGTAATGGGAGCCGGTAAGAGCGGTATCGCGGCTGTAAAGCTCCTTGATAAAGCGGGAGCATTCCCTGTTTTATATGATGAAAATAAAGAATTTGATAAGGATGCCCTTAAAGAAAAACTGGGCGGCGCATCTTGCGATATATACGCAGGCGAACTCCCGGCAGATGTAAAGTCATCATGTCATATGCTCGTGATGAGCCCCGGTATCCCTGTAGATACGGAGTTTGTCGATGATTTTAAAAAGGACGGCCGCACAGTTATTGGTGAGATAGAGCTTGCATACCAGTTTGCAAAGGGCAGACTCATCGGTATCACCGGTACAAATGGCAAGACTACAACTACAGCCCTCACAGGCAAGATAGTTGAGGATTATTACGGCAAGAGTTTTGTTGTAGGCAATATAGGCAATCCGTATACGGTAGAAGCTTTTAATACCACGGATGATGATATTACGGTAGCGGAGATAAGTTCATTCCAGCTTGAGACAGCTGTAGACTTTCATCCTGATGTAACAGCTATTTTGAATATCACCCCGGATCATTTAAACAGACATCATACGATGGAAAATTATGTGGCATGCAAGGAGAGCATCACAAAGAATCAGACAGGTGATGATGTATGCGTCCTTAATTATGAAGATCAGTACCTTAAGGATTTTGCACCGAAATGTCCTGCGAGAGTCATCTGGTTTTCATCAAAGACAAAACTTGATGAAGGTCTCTACCTTGACGGGGATGATATCTGCTACGCCAGAAACGGCAGCGTGGAGAGGCTGATGAATGTCCACGACATGAAACTCCTCGGCGCACACAATTATGAGAATGTGATGGCGGCGATAGCCATGACAGATGCCGCAGGTATACCCATGGACGGCATTATAAAGTCTGTAAAAGAGTTTACTGCCGTAGAGCACAGGATAGAATATGTGGCCACAGTTGATGATGTGGATTATTACAATGATTCAAAGGGTACAAATCCCGATGCTGCAATAAAGGGCATACAGGCTATGAACAGGCAGACAGTGCTTATAGGCGGCGGATATGACAAGCAGAATGCATACGATGAGTGGATAGAATCATTTAACGGCAAAGTTGAGTGGCTGATACTCATAGGACAGACAAAAGAGAAGATCGATGAGTGCGCCAAAGCACACGGATTTAATAATACAATACTCCTTGATACATTTGAGGAAGCGGTAAACAAAGCAAGAGAACTTGCAAAGCCGGGCATGGCAGTATTGCTTTCACCTGCATGTGCGAGCTGGGGTATGTTCCCTAACTACGAGGTCAGGGGAAAAGAGTTTAAGCGAATGGTTCACGAGTTTAAGTAAGGACATATAGTTATGAACGAGAGAGAAAACAGAAGGAGCAGAAACGTACAGGGCGAAGTACAGACACTGGGCATTGACGTGACCATGCTTTTTTGCGTGTTTCTCCTTAATATTATCGGACTCCTGATGATCTATTCAGTGACAGCCTATAAATCGGGAGCAAAGGATTTCTTTGCACAGCTGCTATGTATACTCGCCGGAACGGTTTTGATGGTCCTGGTTACAAAAGTCGGTATAAAGTGGATACCCCCTAAAACCCTGGCATTTATTGCCCTTGGCGTTGCGGGAGCGTCAGTGCTTTTCCTGCTGATCCCCGGACTAAAGGTTACGCTTAACGGTGCGACAAGATGGTTTAAATTCCCGGGACTTCCCTTTACCATCCAGTCCGCAGAGATAGTAAAGATCGCAGCCATACTGATCATGGCGTGGCTGCTTTCCATACCCAATATTTTAGCAAATACAAAAGGCATAGTAGTTGCATTTGCCGTGCCTGCCGTAATGGGACTGATCCTGGGTGGCATATCAAACAATATGTCCAGTGCCATAATCGTTGTTGGCATATCTTATATCATGATATTTGTTAAGTCGAGACGCTATGCCGCGTACGGAGTCCTGGCTATAGTAGTGGCAGTTTTGGTTCTGATCATGGTCATACTGATCAAGTCGGGAATCGGTGACGGCTTCCGAATGGGACGAATCAGGGTATGGCTTAATCCCGAGGATACATCTACAGACGTTGATAACTATCAGACGATCCAGTCACTGTATGCCATAGGTTCAGGAGGACTCTGGGGCAAAGGCATAGGAGAGAGTATCCAGAAGATGAACAAGATACCGGAGGCCGAGAATGATATGATCTTCGCGGTTCTTTGCGAGGAACTGGGATTTGTCGGAGCCATGGTGGTGATAATACTGTTTGCTGCCCTGATACTGCGCCTTGTCAATCTGGCCACAAAGTGCAACTCCATGTACGACACCCTGATAGTCAGCGGAGTCGCGGGACACATAGCGCTCCAGGCCATACTAAATATAGCCGTTGTGACAAACACGATCCCAAACACCGGAGTATCCCTTCCGTTTATATCATCGGGAGGATCGTCGGTGCTCTGCCTCCTCTTTGAGATAGCACTGGTATTGTGTGTTACCAAAAATCAAAAAGTACAGCAGTAATCGTTAATGAGAAACAGGGATACGGATTATTTTGACAAATATGATATAAGTGATGAGGACCGGGCATACGAGCTCGACCGCAGGATTCACAATCTGACAGTGGCAGGCTTTATCGAGCTTGTCATTTGTTTGATTTTACTTGGAATCTATCATGTCCTCATGGTTTATACAGTCCGAAATGTATACGTGGAGGGCAATGCCCACTACAGCGCAGCCGAGATCAGAAAGTTTGTCGAGACAGGATGGTTTTATGACAATTCATTTTTCCTCTCATTAAAATACAGAAATAAAAGTATCACGGACATCCCTTTTGTGGAAAAGATGGATGTGGACGTAGTCGATAAGAATACGATCAAGATCACCGTCTACGAAAAGACTCTGGCAGGTTATGTCGAATATCTCGGTACATACGTTTATTTTGACAAGGACGGTATAGTAGTCGAGAGCTCAAAGGTCAAGACAGACAGTATACCCCTTGTTACAGGCCTTAAGTTTGATCATTTTGTCACGTACGAGCCCCTGCCTGTTGATGACCCCGGAGTATTTCAGATAGTCCTAAATGTGACCCAGCTCCTCGGAAAGTACGGAATCGTCTGTGACAGGATATATTTTAACGATAACGGCGACATGACATTATATTTCGGAGATATCCGGGTAAAGATGGGAGATACAGACCTCCTGGAGGAAAAAGTACAGCGGCTTGATGCCATCCTGCCCCAGCTTGATGATATGAAAGGCATGCTGGACATGAGCTCCTACGATGAGGGCAAGGAGAATTTCACATTTACGAAAGACTAAAAGACATATGACTGACCGGGTCAATCAATTTGAAAATATTACAATAATGTTATATTTGCCAATATAAAAAAAATAGTGTAAACTTATTGCGGTAGTATGCAAGACAGTTATGTAGCTGTAAATCTACATAAAAGGAGGAAGGAATCTTGATAGAGATTACAAATAGGGAAGCTGCAGACGTTGCCAGGATACTGGTCATCGGTGTCGGTGGCGCAGGCAACAATGCAATCGAAGGAATGATTGACGACGACATCAGAGGCGTTGAATATATAGCGGTTAATACTGATGCTCAGGTACTCAACAAGTGCAAGGCCGAGAAATGCATACAGATCGGCGAGAAGCTTACAAGAGGTCTCGGAGCCGGATCCGATCCCGAGATCGGTGCACAGGCTGCTGAGGAGAGCTCGGAAGAGATTGCAGCAGTACTTGAGGGTGCCAACATGGTATTCATCACCGCAGGTATGGGAGGCGGTACAGGTACAGGAGCAGCACCTATCATCGCACGTATTTCAAAAGAGATGGGTATCCTTACGGTAGCTATCGTGACAAAGCCTTTCCCCTTTGAGGGAAGACCCCGTATGGAAGTAGCCCTTGCAGGTATAGAGAGTCTTAAGGAAAATGTTGATACACTCATCGTTATCCCTAATGAAAAGATCCTCCAGATCTGTGATAAGAGAACAAAAGCCCGTGACGCATTTAAGAAAGCTGACGAGGTACTCTGCCAGTCAGTTCAGGGTATCACGGAGATGATAAATGTACCCGGCGATATCAACCTTGACTTCGCTGATGTACGCACAGCCATGACAGACAAGGGTATGGCTCATATCGGTATTGGTCAGGGACACGGTGATGACAAAGCTATGGAAGCTGTCAAGGTTGCCGTATCAAGTCCTCTGCTCGAGACAAACATCGCAGACTGTACAGATGTACTCATCTACATCGTCGGAGATATCTCAATCTTTGATACAGAGACTGCTACAGAGTATGTACAGAGCATCACAGGTGACGGCATCAGAACTAAGTTTGGTGTACGCTCTGATGAGACTCTCACAGATACATGTATCGTTACCATCATTGCTACAGGTATCGAGATGCCCGTTGCTACTACAGGACGTATCGTCAGTGCCAACAAGTATGGCAAGGATTTCAAGGTTCGTTCAAATGCACCGGTTAAGGCTGCAGCTCCTGCTGAGGAGACAGTTGAGGAAGCTCCCGAGACTGTTGCAACACCTGTCATCGACAACGGCGCAAGACCTGCCACAGAGGCAAGGATCAGAACAGCACCCGTTACTACAGGAACCATTCCTCCGATTACAGGAACGATACCTCAGTACAACGGCAGATTCGTGAGCAAGCAGGAAAACAAGAGCTACTCAATGCCGAACTTCATGAGAAAGAACGACAAGCAGAATTAATTAAATCAGTATGAAGTATCGCCGTGACATATAGCAAACGAATTGCGTTTCCTATCGGTCACGGCTTTCTTTATGCTAACGAAAGGTTATAAAAATGGCAGATTTAGAGAAAGAAATAAACAGAAGGCGTACATTCGCCATTATCTCTCATCCCGATGCAGGTAAGACTACACTGACTGAGAAACTCCTGCTCTACGGAGGAGCAATAAACCTTGCAGGATCTGTAAAAGGCAAGGCTACCGCCCGCCACGCAGTATCTGACTGGATGGAGATAGAAAAGGAGAGAGGTATCTCCGTCACTTCATCAGTACTTCAGTTTGAGTATGACGGATTCTGTATAAATATCCTTGATACTCCGGGACATCAGGATTTCTCGGAGGATACATACCGTACACTTATGGCTGCCGATTCCGCAGTCATGGTCATCGACGGAGCCAAGGGTGTTGAGCCCCAGACGAGAAAGCTGTTTAAAGTCTGCGGTATGAGAGGTATACCTATTTTTACATTCATCAACAAGATGGACCGTGATGCCAACGAGACTCTGGATCTCCTTGACGAGATAGAAAAGGAACTCGGCATCGAGACATGCCCCATCAACTGGCCTATAGGTTCGGGTAAAAATTTCAAGGGTGTATATGACAGGCAGAAAAAGCATATCGTAATCTATTCGGATACCCAGAAGGGGACAAAGGAAGGTACGGCGACAGTCATTGATTATAATGACGATAAAGCAGTGATCGAAGCTATAGGAGAAGCTGCCAAGGCTAAGCTTGATGAAGACATGGAGCTCTTTGATATCGCCGGAGCTGAGTTTGATATAGAAAAAGTAAGAGGCGGAAAGCTGACACCTGTATTTTTCGGTTCGGCCCTCACCAACTTTGGTGTGGAGATATTCCTGCAGAATTTCCTGGAGATGACTACCACACCGCTTCCGAGGAAGACAGAGACCGGTATAGTAGATCCGGTTAAGGAACCTTTCTCCGCATTTGTATTTAAGATACAGGCCAATATGAACAAGGCCCACAGAGACAGACTTGCATTTATGCGTATCTGCTCAGGCCATTTTGATGCCACCAAGGAAGTAAGGCATGTCCAGGGTAATAAGACCATGAGACTCCTCCAGCCCCAGCAGCTGATGGCGGATGATCGCAAGATCCTTGAGGAAGCATATGCAGGAGACGTGATCGGTGTATTTGATCCGGGCATATTCTCAATCGGTGATACGGTATGTGATCCCAAGCTTGATGTGAAATACGAGGGTATACCTACATTTGCTCCCGAGCACTTTGCAAGGGTACGCCAGGTAGATACCATGAAGAGAAAGCAGTTTGTAAAAGGCATAAATCAGATTGCCCAGGAAGGTGCCATCCAGATATTCCAGGAGATAGCTTCCGGTATGGAGGAGATCATCGTCGGAGTAGTAGGTGTCCTCCAGTTTGAAGTCCTTAAATACAGACTGACAAATGAGTATAATGTGGAGATTAGGATGGAGCCCCTCCCCTATGAGCATATCAGATGGATCAAAAATTACGAGGGCATGGATGTATCAAAGATATCCGGTACATCGGATATGAAAAAAATTCAGGATCTTAAGGGCAGACCACTCCTTATATTTGTAAACGCATGGAGCGTAGGCATGACACTTGAGCGTAACCCCGGACTGGAACTCAGTGAATTCGGAAGCGCGATGTAATCATTTTAAAGTATATGAGAAATAATCATCTGTTAAAAAAATCATATAAATCCGCAGCAACGCTTTTGATAACGGGTATGCTGATATCATCTGCAGGATGCGGCGTACTTGACGGCATCCCGTCCGGAATGGGCGCCGGCGGAAGGACCGCTACGGGATCGTCTGTGACCGGGACGAATGAAACTACCGGGTATGAAGCTCCCGTTGTCGAGGAGATATATGTAGAGGAGACGACGGCAGCCGCACCGGCAGAAGAGGCAAAAGTCGATTTCTATACGATAACCGGAGTGGATGCAGCAGGTCTTGAAGCAGTCAAGGCAGCCCAGGAGGGGCTCTATGCATACAGTGTGATGGATGAGAGCCTCCACAATCTCTATGCTGAGCTGGTGACCATCATCGAGGAAGAGTCAGAGGGCGTAAAGATATCCACAAAGGATGCAGATGAGCTCAAGTATGTATTCCAGTGTGTGTTTAACGATCATCCGGAGTACTACTGGATAGACGGCTACTCGTATGTGAGACATGAAAATAACGGCCAGACAATATATCTGACGTTTACCGGAAAGTATATCTATACTCCGGAAGAGCGGAGAGTCAATCAGGTTTCAATCGACGCATACGTGAGCTCATGTCTGGCAGGTATATCCCAGACAGCATCTGATTATGAAAAGGTAAAGTATGTATATGATTATCTTGTAAATCATACCGAGTACGACCTGGGTGCTCCCGATAATCAGAATATATTGTCTGTATTTTTATACGGCAGGAGCGTATGCCAGGGATATGCCAAGGCAATGCAGTATCTGCTGGGCAAGCTCGGTGTCCCATGTACCATGTGTGTCGGAACGGTCATAACCGGCGAGGGTCATGCATGGAACCTCGTCAATATCGACGGCGCATATTACTATACGGACGTAACCTGGGGCGATGCCAATTATCTGTTTGACTCTGCGGCCATGACAGGGGCAGGCAGCGACACTGTTAATTATGATTATCTGAATATCACGACAGAGGAGCTGTTAAAGACTCATACAATAGACAATGTTGTGCCCATGCCTGCATGCTCAGCTACAGCAGCCAACTATTATGTAAAAGAAAACCTTTATTTTACATCAGCGGATCTTGATCAGGTTGGCACGGCTTTTGCAGGTGCAGCATCCAGAGGAGAAGAGGCAGTGACTCTTAAATGCTCCGATTACACTGTGTTTTCAGAGCTTTATGATGCCCTGATCACAAATCAGAAGATTTTTGATTACCTTTCGGGGGACAATGTATCATATTCCATGAGTGAGGATACATACAGCTTTATCTTCTGGTTGTAGATTTAGGATGATTAATTTGATATAATTATTAATTGTGGTGGTTGTTCACCGCTATAGTGTTATAAATATTATTGGAGGTAATTTATGATGGAAGCAAAGGATACAAACAATATTGAGATTCCCATGGACCAGGAAGGCGTGGGTAGCGTCCAGATAGCAGATGATGTTGTGGCTATGATTGCTTCACTTGCGGCTACCGAGGTTGAAGGTGTATCGGCTATGGTAGGTAATATTTCCAACGAGCTCATGAGTAAGGTAGGACTTAAGAAACTTACAAAGGGCGTTAAAGTTGATGTATACGACAATGTGGTCAAGGTTGACCTCACTATAACTCTTGAGTACGGATTCAATATTCCCAAGACCTGCCAGAAGGTTCAGGACAAAGTCAAGACAGCTATCGAGACCATGACAGGCCTCACTGTTTCTGATGTAAATATCCGTATTGCAAGCGTAAAGATGTAATAAAGCGGGTATATTTATGAACAGACGTACAGTCAGAGAACAGACATTTAAATTACTGTTTGGCGCCGAGTTCCATGATCTCTCTGAGATGGATGAGCAGACCAGATTCTTCTTTGAGGAGGAGAGCGAGGAGCGTGCGGTGTCGGAACCTGAGGTTCAGGAGAGATTATCGTCAATCTTAGAGCTCCTGCCTGACATAGATAAAGATCTTGAAAATGCCATCACAGGATGGGGCAGGGATCGTATAGGAAAAGTCGAGCTGGCTATAATGAGGCTGGCGGTATATGAGATGAAATATGACGACAGGGTTCCTGAAGCAGTTGCGATAAATGAGGCTGTGGAACTTGCCAAAAAGTACGGTCAGGACGGCGCAGGCAGTTTTGTAAACGGAGTACTCTCAAAACTCCTCACTCATCCTGACGAAAAGTAGTATCAGTATGCCCTCTACATATTCGGTTTCACAAATAAACAGCTATATTAAGAACATGTTTGCCCAGGATTTTTTTCTGGGCTCTGTTTTCATTACGGGGGAAATAAGCAATCTTAAATATCATCAGACCGGACATGTATATTTCACACTGAAAGATGAGGGAGCAGCCATAAGCTGCGTTATGTTCTCATCAGACAGACAGCGCATGACATTCCGCATGGAGGAAGGTCAGAGCGTCATCGTAGGAGGCAGTATCTCTGTATATGAGCGGTACGGCACATATCAGATGTATGCAAAATCCGTTAAGTTAAGCGGAGCCGGGACTCTTGCGGAAGAATTTGAAAAATTAAAAGCCAGACTTGCCGAGAGCGGCATGTTTGACGAGATGTATAAAAGGCCCATACCGAAATACATAAAGACTCTCGGTGTGGTCACTGCTCCCACAGGCGCAGCCATAAGGGATATCATAAATGTGGCAAAGCGCAGAAATCCGGGGATACAGATAATACTCTATCCGGCGATCGTTCAGGGAGACCAGGCTCCCTTAAGCATCATCACAGGTATCAAAGCCCTTGAGAGATACGGAGTAGATGTGATGATAGTAGGCAGAGGAGGCGGCTCAGCCGAGGACCTCTGGGGATTTAATGATGAAAATGTGGCCAGAGCCATATTTGACTGTGATGTGCCGGTCATTTCGGCAGTAGGTCACGAGACGGATTTTACCATTGCGGATTTTGTGGCATCGATGCGGGCTCCCACACCGTCTGCCGCAGCGGAGATAGCGGTGACCGATATGGCCGAGACCATGCGCCATATTGATTCGATCAGAAAAAATCTGACGATGAGCTTTAAAGTAAAGTTTACCGACATGAGGCAGTCCCTCGAGACCATGAGACACTCACTGATGAGACTGTCACCGGAGAGCAGGCTGAAAGATCAGCGGTACAGACTGATGACCGTGGAAAATGATTTAAGCGCCCTGATGTCAGGCAGGATAGACGATGCAAAGCGGAGGCTTGAAATCGATATAGAGAGACTAAAAGGCTTATCGCCCCTTGATAAACTGAGTCAGGGATACTCCCATGTAGCCGACAGCGAGGGCAGGACAGTAAACGATGTATCGAAAGTAAAGAAAGGCGAGAGCCTGACGATAAGTGTGAGAAACGGACGGATATATGCAACCGTCGACGAGGTGGAACATGGCAGCAAAGAAAAAAACAGCTGATGAAAATAATACGGAAAACAAACTGACCATTGAGGAATCTTTTGAAAAACTTGAGGAGATCATCGAAAAACTTTCGGACAGCGACATATCACTGTCGGATTCTTTTGAGCTCTACTCAAAGGGTATGAAGATGGTAAAAGAGTGCAGCAGCGAACTTGATGAAGTAGAGAAAAAGGTTATGGCTCTGTCCGATGACGGAACACTTGAGGAATTTGAGTAGGTAGGATCATGGATTTTGAATCTAAGTTAAAAATTCTCGTAAAAGAGACAGAAGATATTATTTATAAATATAAACCGGAGGAGGAAGGCTACGCAAAGACTCTCTGTGAGGCTATGAACTACAGCTTTACTGCAGGTGGTAAGAGGCTCCGTCCCCTTATCATGCATGAGACTTTCAGGGCGTTTGGCGGAGAGGGAGATATAGTATATCCATTTATGGCAGCCCTTGAGATGATACATACATATTCTCTCATTCATGACGATCTGCCTGAGATGGACAATGATGATTTACGCAGGGGCAAGCCCACAAATCATGTGGTATATGGTCAGGCTATGGCAGTACTCGCCGGAGACGGATTGCTTAATCTCGCTTTTGAGACGGCACTTAAGGCAGGAGATGGCAGGGATGACAGAGACCTGGCAAAGGTGTTTAAAGCATTAAAGGTTCTGGCAGCCAAGGCCGGTATGAACGGGATGATAGGCGGTCAGTGCGTTGACGTGGAGGCAGAGAAAAAGAATCTGACACTGTCAAAAGACCAGCTCCTCTATACATACGAAAACAAGACGGCAGCTCTCCTTGAGGC
>CADBFE010000035.1 GCA_902793845.1 uncultured Lachnospiraceae bacterium
ATAAAGATGATCAAAGGTATATAAGACTCCTTGATTATGTGTCAGTTTATCATCTGATACAGTCGGAATATGCAGCAGATTTCTTGAGGAAAAAGGGAATAAATGAAGATAAGTTAGTTTGGCTTTCGGATTATATAAGCGATACATATTTATCAATACAGTCATCTCCTGAGAATAAAAAGAATGCTATTTTATATAATCCGCAAAAGGGGTATGAAAATATAGAACCATTAATAGAAAAAATAAAATATGCTGAATGGATACCACTTAAAAATCTCAGTGAAGCAGAGATGATAGAAAAAATGAAAGCAGCCAAAATTTACATTGATTTTGGCAAACATCCTGGGAAAGACAGAATTCCCAGAGAAACTGCTATATGTGGTTGCTGTGTAATTACAAATATGCTATAGAGAAAATGATTCGTTCAATTTTTGATGAATATTTAAAACACTATGAAAAATTTGAATCATATAGAGATTTTATCAGACAGGAAAAAGAGTACTTTATGATAGATGCTAAGGGATTTACAAATCTATTTATAAAATAATATTTGTCGAATAGTATAGGAATATTATATGAAAATTCTAACTCTTAAATGGGACTGTTTTGGATACAATCACATAAGGAATGCATTTAAAAGAGCAGGATTTGAGCTTTGTGAGGTCGATTTTCCGAGAGATAAGGAAGACGCAAGAAACAGCGAAGCGCTTGCAAAGATAGTTGTAGAAGCAATCCAAAAGAACAATGCAGATGCAGTTTTTTCTTTTAATTATTTTCCGGTTGCGGCTATTGCAGCAGCTGCTTGCAGGGTTAAATACATTTCCTGGACTTATGACAGCCCTTACATTTTCCTTTATTCAAAGACGATAGAATTTCCGACAAATTATGCTTTTGTATTTGATAAGAGTGAATATTTCAATTTAAGACAAAAGGGCGTAAATACTGTCTATTACATGCCGATGGCAGCTAATACGGATTATTTTGATTCGATTGAAATGACAGAATATGAAAGGAAAAAATATTCTGCAGATATTGCGCTCATTGGCTCTATGTATACAGAAAAAAGGCATGATTTAATCAGGCATTTTGAAGGGCTTGATGACTATACAGCAGGATATCTTGAAGGGATAATGGATGCCCAGAAGCAGATATATGGTACATCCATTCTTGAAAAGAGTATGACGCCGGAGATAATTAAAAATATACAGAAGGTATGTCCGATGTTTGAGTCCGGGGATGGTATTGAAGATGCTGCCTGGGTATTGTCAAATTATTTTGTTGCGAGAAAACTAACCTCATTAGAACGCTCAGATATGGTTAAAGCCTTATCAGATAAGTATAGAGTGGCATTGTATACACCTGAGAAGACTCCGGATTTGCCGAAGGCTGATAATCGCGGAACTGTCGAATATTACAAAGATTTTCCAAAGGCGGTAAAAAATGCAAAGATAAATCTGAATATATCACTGAGGAGTATTGTGACGGGGATTCCGTTAAGAGCTTTTGACATAATGGGATGTGGCGGATTTTTGCTGACAAATTATCAGTCGGATTTTAATGATTACTTTATATCCGGTGAGGATTACGTGTATTTTGAAAGCAAGGAAGATCTTGTGGAGAAAGCAGGATATTATCTTGAGCATGATGAGGAACGAATCAGTATAGCAAATTCAGGATACAGAAAAGTAAGAGAAAACCATAACTTTGATATAAGGGTAAAGGAAATTATCAAAATCGCAGGCATGGCGTAACCGGGGGGTGAATGTGAAAAATATTCTTTATTATTCATGGGATGAGATGATAAAAAATGATGCGATAGAGAGTTTGGTAAATTCAGGCTATCGCGTTTCGGAATACAGGTCTGCTTTTGATAAGTATGACTTTGATGAAAAAAATATCTTATCATTAAAAAAGAAGATTGATAATGACGGATCAAAGCCTGATGCTATTTTTTCTTTTAATTATTTTCCGGACGTTTCAAGGGTGGCTCTGGAAAAAGGTATTCCTTATTTTTCCTGGGTTTATGACAATCCGCATTTGACGCTGGAATCGGAGACTCTGGGAAATGAAACAAACAGAGTGTTTTTGTTTGACAGCAGTCAGGTTGAAAAGTATAGGGGAGAAGGAATAAAAAATATATTTTATAGCCCTTTACCGGCAAAGATAGTTATAAATAATAATCCCAGATACAACCATGATGTATCATTTGTAGGGACTATGTATGATGGCGATAAAGATCAGTATGGACTCATAAAAAACATTCCGGATAAATTAAAAGGCAGACTTGATGGAATAGTTGTGGCCCAGCACTTAATATACGGGTGCGATATTATCGACGGAGCCATAAAGGGAATTGAGTCAGAAATCAGAAGATATATAAAAACATCTTTAGGAGAGCACTACAGAAAATCTGATATTGACATTTTTTCAGATATTATGCGTAAGCGCGTGACCATGTTTGATAGGATCAGGACTATGCATATATTGGGAGAAAAGTTTAATGTTGATCTGTATTGTGAAAAAGATCATCCGGAGTTGCCTGTTAAATATAAAGGTGTTGTCGCCAATAAAGATTTACCGGCACTTATGAATTCGAGCAAAGTAAATTTAAATATTTCATTAAGATCAATCAGAAAGGGAATACCATTAAGAGTAATGCAGATCCTCGGGTCAGGAGGATTTTGCCTGACAGATTACAAAGAAGATATGGATGGACTTTTTGAAGATGGCAGAGATATTGCATGGTTTAATTATGAAGAAGAGATGATTGAAAAATGTGATTATTATCTGAAACATGACAATGAACGCTGTAAAATAGCACAATCAGGTCAGGCCACTGCAATAAAAAAACTATCGTATGAAAAATTAATGGGGGATATTTTTAATAAGATATGAGCAAAGAAACAAACAGACTGGCGATGTACATAATATGCTGCCATGTAGATAAGCCAATGGAAGAAGGGGACTTGAAATCAAAATACAATATCCCTCTTCAGGCAGGTGCAGCATTAACAGACAAGAGAATATGTGAGCTTAACGATTATGATGGCTTTGAGGAAAGTATCTCAGACAGAAATAAGAGATACAGTGAGATGACGGCCATGTATTGGATCGGTAAGCATATAAACACTGAGTATGTGGGTGTAGGACATTACAGGAGAAGATTTCTTTTAAGTGATTCCGAACTCGATAAGTATATGGATAAAGGTTTTGATATTATCACAACCAGGAGTTACCCATTACCTGAAATTGTTACTGAAAACTACAGAGTGACGTATTATTCCAAAGACTGGGATCTCTTTATGAAAATACTTAAAAAGCATGCACCGGGTGATATGGATCTGGCACATGAGGTATTTGCAAAAGATCATATACATCCATGCAATATGAATATATTTAATGCTGATACATACAGAGAATACTGGGAATATGTATTTCCTATTCTTGATGAATTCTATAAACAGAGTACCTGGAAAAAAGATGTATATCAAAGACGAGATGTGGGATTTATAGGAGAGAGACTCTCATCTCTGTTTGTTGAGAAAAAAATCAGAGAAGGCGCAAGAGTATATGAGGCACCGTTCAGAGACCTGAGATCAAAGACATGGTCCCCGGAGGACGAATGTGATCCGGGTGATTTTAATGCAGTATATAAAGCCTGTGAAAAGTTCTATCTTGCTGATGATATCACAAAATGCCGCCTTATGGTTGCGGAAGCAATTAAAAACGGTGGGATAAATGATAATCGGATGAGAACACTGTTGTATCTTTTCAGGGCAGCAGTAAAAGAACAGAGTTTATATACAGAAACATTTCTGGAGTATTTGCCACAGCAGTGGAAAAAAGATTTGAATACTCTTGTTTCCGCATTTGAAGGTGTGGGTGTTCTTGCCAAGATACTCTCGGGAGGCGTTAATCCGGAAGCAAAAGCCATGTATGATGAATTCATGAATGCTACGGGATTCTCTGAAGCTGTATTTAAAATGCAGTGTGAAATGAGTGGTGTAAGTGAAGTTACATATGAGCTGGTAAATAATATAAATCCTGTTCTGGTAATTGTTCCGGATGATATCTGTTATGGAACTCTTAAAGAAATGGCAATCCGGATCGGAGAAAGTCTTGGGAGAAAAGGGGAGTATATATATTATTCAAACAATCCCGGGTTTAATACTTTGTTGTCTAAAGTCGGTAACAACTGGAAAATGATCATAGGAGTTCAGACGAGCAGTCTTAATTCTGAGTACTTTGCCGGTATGAACAGTATTCCCAAAATTCAGATAATCATGGACAGTTCGTATTTTGTCCCTGATCTGTTTGTGCACGCTTCCGAAGATTATCATTATTTCTTTCATGATGAGAATTATGCAATATTTGCCGAAAATCAATATGGTTTAAAAAATGTCAATTTGTTTGTGCCGGGATTTGAAATCGGTGAAGAGGCTGTTTACAAAAAGAAATATGACTTTTCGTTTATAGGAACCTACAAGAAGCCGGCAGATACAGAAGGCAGATGGGAAGATAAAGAATCCTATGATCTGTATGATTACATAATAAATAATCCCAAACTTTGTTATGAAAAAGCAGTACGCTGTTACTACGAAAGCAAAGGTTGTAATGACCTGACAGACAATCAGATAAAAGATTTACTTTGGAACAAGCGTGATGTTTTATTTGTGGCATGTGATTACTGGAGGGACAGAGTCATCAGGACATTGCTTTTGGGTGATATCAGGCTGGATGTGTTTGGTGAGAGCTGGAAAAATTATGAGGGAAAAGGACAGAATAATCTGATTATCCATAATGAACTGAAACCGGAGGAAGCCATCGTTGCAATGAAGAAGAGCCGTTTGTCTCTTAATATCATGAGCTGGCATAAGGCCGGCCTTACAGAGAGGGTGATCAATATTATGGGCTCAGGAGCAGTTGCCGTCTCGGACGAAACTACACGTATAAGAGAATTGTTTAATACAGAAAATGATGCCGATCAGGAAATTGCTTTATTCAATCTCGATGATATTGATAAATTGCCGGCGCTTGTAAAGTCACTTTTGCAGGATGAAGAAAAACAAAAAATGATATCATCAAATGCCAAAAGCAGGATTGTAAATGACTTTACCTGGGATCGTATGACAGATGAGATGATAAAAAATGTTGCAAACGGCTGATATGAGTTTTTTAAGGAAAAAAGATGCTTAAAGAAAAGTACAAAGAACTGAGAAAATTTAAAGAAGAAAACTTAAAAAGTCTTATTAATATAGCCTCTGTCATGGCAGATAAATATCCTGATACCCCTGATGATTTGATAGCCGGTGATCTTGGACAGTATCAGCAGGCTCTTATTACGTTTGGTGAAAAACTGGAAAAAGAATTTGCTCTGTATGACAGCCCGTATATTAAAACTCTGGAAGGATGCTGTGAGGATCTGTTTAACTATTCTGAAGGAAAAGGTAAAGAATATCTCTCTGAGTTAAAAGAGAAGCTTATCCTGATAGATAAGGAACTTGATGATGATAATTTAAATAAGAGTTATTATACAAGCATCGTGCTTATAGCAAAGGATGAGGATCGCTATATCAGAGAATGGCTTGAATATCACCGTATGGTCGGGATAGACCATTTCTATATATATGATAACGAAAGTCAGCCTTCTTTTAAGAGGATATTGGAAAAATACATTGATTCCGGATTGGTAACATATATTGATTATCCCGGAAAACTGATGCAGATGAATGCATATAATCATGCCCTTAAACATTTTAAATTTGAGACGGAATATATGGCATTTATTGATGCGGATGAATTTCTGGTACCTGTTAAATTCAAGACCATACCGGAAGAAATCGATTTTATAATCAGCCATTATTCAAAGCGTAAATTTAAAGTTGACTGGCAGCCCGGAGGGATTGCAGTCAACTGGAGATGGTACGGGTCATCATATCACAGAGAAAAGCAGGATGGATTATTGATAGAGAATTATACATACAGGGCAGAAGATGATTACGATCAGAATGCTCATGTAAAAACAATATGTAATCCGAGGCTTGCAATAGCATTTGAGGGACACCCTCACAGCTGCACTTATCAAAAGGGTTATTTTAATATAAGCGAAATGGGGTCGTATGTACCGGGGGCATTTTTTTATGACAGTACATGCAGCCATCTGCGTATCAATCATTATCACATGAAATCTGAGGAGGAATTCATAGAGAAATGGCATCGTGGCTGGCCGGATAGAGTACGGACATTTGATGATGATGAGCAGCTCAGGCGTGATTTCAGGTCGGAGGAAGCAGAATGCAACAAGGTTAAAGACGATATTATGGAAAAGTATGTTGATGAATTAAGGGAAAGAGTATAAACATAAATGATAAAATACTTATATGTTCGAAAGAATATTTTTTATAATGGACGTTTCGTTATTTAAAAAAAGCATAGCAAGACGGAATATTTCCTGATTTTGTGGGATGAGTGGATTGCTTCCGGCATCTGGAAATAATGTCAGCAAATAATCTTTAAAATAATTTATTTCAGAAACTTTGACCTCAAAATCCACATCTCCAGTAAGAATTAAAGAGAGTGGGTCAATAAATGTTTTGACAGTGATATAAGTTTTTAATTGTTCTCTATATTTTAGGAGAATGACTTCCAGTAATCCTCTTTGTTTTAGTTCTGTCAGGAAGTGATTCATTACGATTGTTTCCTGATGAGTTCTTTCAGGGGTATATTTTGAAAATGAAGATCCTTCAGGATTATAAAAATAATGATAAAGTGTTTCATTGATTCGATAATATTTTTTGACAAGGAGCATACATAGCCCTGAAAATGGGACATCTTCATAAATGACACCTTCGGGGAATAGAAGAGAATTATTATTCAAGAAGGTTTTTTTATAAAGTTTTCCCCATACAGCAATTCTTCCGGTGTTTAATAAATTAATATTGGCGTCAAAATTATTGTTAAGATTTAAATGAAATGATTCTGGTAGATCATTGATATTGGAAATATTATTATCTGACGAAAAGGGAGTGTAACCACATTCTACTATTTCAGAATCATATTTTTCTGCTACAGATACCATTTTTTCAATCATGGTCGAATCAATGTGATCATCCGAATCAATAAATGTGATGTATTTGCCGCTGGCATAACTTAAACCAATATTTCGAGCATGACTTTGTCCTTGGTTTTTGTTTAGAGGAATTAGAATAGTGTTATTGGGATATTTTGATTCAAATGTTTTGAGATAATCTAATGTGTGATCGGATGAAAAATCATCCAGAATGATTATTTCAAAGTTATCAATTCCATATGTTTGAGATACAATGGAATCAAGACAACGGTTTATATATTTTTCAACATTATATGTCGGTATGATTATTGATATTATTGTTTTTGGCATTTTGATAGTAATTCGTTGGTTTTATTATTCTAATACAATTATATCGTATGAAAGTATTATTTTACAGATACAAAAGCATATTTGAGCCGGATTGTCATGATGCATTTACTTCCTTTGGAATAGAGGTTGATGAGTTATTTAATACAAGTGAACAGGATGGTAATACATTTTACAAAGCCGCAAACATGATCAGCGATGCTGCTTTAGGCGGTGCTCCGTATCTCTTTGTATTCAGCATCAATTTCTTTCCGGTGATGTCGGATATCTGTCAAAAGCTCGGAATGATTTATGTATGCTGGAGTGTTGACTGTCCGGTAAACGAACTGTTGTTTAATCAGATCAAGAATCCGTGCAACAGGGTTTTCCTGTTTGACTATTCCCAATATCAAAGATTTTCAAGATATAATCCGGGACATATTTTTTATCTGCCACTTGCGACCAACGCAAGGCGATTACAGGATACAGTGGCAAAAATCGATGAAAACGACAAAATAAGATTTGTTTCGGATATTTCATTTGTCGGTTCATTATATAACGAAAAAAATCCTCTTAAGGACATTAAATTATCAGACAGAACAAAAGGATTTATCGACGGGCTGATCGCGGCACAGCTTAAACTATTCGGATGTAATTTTATAGAGGAATCGTTAACAGATGATGTTATCAGAGAGATAAAGGGAGAAGGTAAAACTGCAGAAGGATCATTTGTGGAACCCCTCGACAGATATGTGATTGCTCATACATATATTGGCTCGGAGATTACTGAGAGAGAAAGAATAGTAACATTAAACAGTTTGGCAAAAAAGTTTAAAGTTGATTTATATACTCAGTCTGATTGCCGTGATTTATCAGGAGTAAATTTAAAAGGGCCTGCAGACAGCATTTCGGAAATGCCTAAGATATTTAATCTGTCCAAAATAAATTTGAATATCACCATGCGTCCGATCCAGACAGGTTTGTCCCTCAGAATATACGATGTACTTGGTTCCGGAGGATTTCTGATAACAAATTATCAGAGTGAGATACCTAATCTTTTTGACATAGGAAAAGATCTTGTTGTATATGAATCGATAGATGATCTGATGGAAAAATGTGATTATTATCTGAAGCATGAAGATGAGCGGAGAGATATTGCACTTAGCGGATATAAAAAGGTCAGAGATTATCATAACTGTAGGGACAGAATCAAAACGATGATAGAGCTGATGACGGGAGAGAGTTAAAATATGGCAGACAGAGATATAAAAAAATTCACAACGATAATAGTGATCACACCAAAGGATTTCCCGAGACTTGTACGCCACTACAAAAGACTTGTGGCAAACATTCCGTCAGAGAGGTTCCTGTTTATATCGGGGGACGGGATAGAGGAGGAACTGGTTAAAGCAGATCTTGGTGACAATGTAAGCTTTGTAAATGAGAACGAGCTCCTTGCTTTTGACAATGTCAGAGATTGCATGAGCGGACATCTTAAAAGCCTACTTGGCAATGAGCCTGTCCCGAGAGGGGCTGTGGGATGGTACTATCAGCAGTTCCTTAAAATGGAATATTCGAGAATATGCGAGGATGAATATTATATGACATGGGATGGTGATACCATACCCTGTGCACCCTTCTCTATGTTTCAGGAGGGTACGGATGCTCCTTATCTTGATCTGAAGCAGGAGTATCACGCCTTGTACTTTGAGACTCTCGAAAAGCTTCTTCCAGGAATGAGAAAGGTAATAGGTCAGTCATTTATATCAGAGCATATGCTCTTTAATGCAAGGATAATGAAAGAGCTTATTGCAAAAATAGAAGAGAATGACCGTATACCCGGTAAAAAGTACTGGGAAAAGATCATCCATGCAATAAGGCCGGAGCATATCTGTGACAGCGCTTTCAGTGAATTTGAGACCTACGGAACATATGTGGCATTTACTGATCCAGACCTGTATAAGCTTCGGGAATGGCATTCGTTCAGACTTGCGGCATCTTTTTTTGATCCAGATACGATAAGTGACAGAGATTTTGAATGGCTTGCGAAGGATTTTCACGCTATTTCATTTGAAAAAAATCAGTTTGTAAGAGAGGATAACAAGAACCTTTTCGATAATCCTGAATATCAGAAGAAATTGTCCGCAAGGCAGATGCTTGAGATAGCGCAAGAGGAATTTAAAGGTGGCTATATAGAGGTATGGGGTAATACGGGAGGCAATGTTGGGTTTGATCCCCTGTCTCAAAATAAAACTGTCAAATCCACAATCCCTGAGGATCTTGTTATTGCCGGTCTTGGAAACGAGAGGCTTGAAAAGGGAAATGTTAATCAGGCATATCTCTGTTTCGAACAGGCAGCTTTTCTGTGTGATGATGAAGCAAGGAAAAATGAGTATCGGGTAAAAATGGAAGGAATCAAAACCGATTTGAATTTTTCTGTAAAGCCTGCATCAATATGCATTGTTTCATATAATGCGAAAAAGTACATGGAGGAATGTATCAGAAGTATAAAATTTACATGTCCTCATGATTCGTATGAAATAGTAGTTGTCGATAACGCATCGACAGATGGAGTGACCGATTACTTAAAGAGCATTGCAGATGATTTAACACTTGTTGTATCAGACAGAAATCTGGGATTTCCCGGAGGATGCAATTGCTGTATCAAATATTCGAAACCTGATAATGATATTTTCCTATTGAACAATGATACTAGATTAACTCATAATGCGTTGTTTTGGTTAAGATACGGTCTTTATGAAAGTGATGATATAGGCGCAGCCGGATGTATGGGATCGTTTGCCGGAAATAATCAGATGGTAAATCTTGGCACCGATAATGTTGCGGAAATTGTAGAGTATGCCAGAAAAAATAATGTCATATCAGATAATCCATATGAAGAGAAAAGCAGACTATGCGGATTTGCGATGATTATCAGAAGGTCGGTGCTTAATAAAGTAGGGCTGCTGGATGAGGCATTTACTCCGGGGTATTATGAGGACGATGACCTGTCAGTCAGGATCAGAGAAGCCGGATACAGACAGATCGTTGTGCATAACAGTTTTATCTATCATAAGGGAAGTGAGAGTTTTAATTCAAATCCTGACAGTAAAAAACAGCAGGAATTAAATAAACTTCTTATTAGAAATCATGAATACAGTAAAAATAAAAACGGTTATGATAATCTGTTTGCTGCCGCTGTTTTTCAATCAGAATTAAATGTATTATCAGAATTATACAAAGCAAACAAGAGAGATTTTTCTCTGCTTGAAATAAACTGTGGCAGTGGAAATTTTCTGTCTCATGTTAAATATCTGTTCCCGGAAGCAGAAATATATGGAACTACGGCTTTAAAAGCAGAAAAAGAGCATAGTGTGAAAAATATTCCAATATCGATTTATAAACCGGGGACAGATGATAATCCGTATAAAGATATGTGTTTTGATTATGTCATTGTCAGAGTAGTTGATTACGGAGAAGGAATTGAAAAAACGCCTGGATATATTACGCCTGAAATGGCAAAAGAATTATTTGCGGGAATTGTTAAGGAAAAAGGCAAACTACTGTATTTAACTGACTGATATAAGTATACGCAAAAGGATTAAAAATGATAAAAGTATCGATTATTGTACCTGTATACAATGCTTCAAAAACATTAAACAGATGTCTGCAGAGTCTCGTAGGACAGACATTATCCGAAATAGAAATAATTGCTGTAGATGACTGCTCATCAGATGACAGCTGGGATATATTGCAGGCCTGGGAAAGCAAATATCCCGAAAAGATGATTATTATTAAAAACCAGAAAAATCTCGGCGCCGGTGGAGCAAGAAACGAAGCTCTTAAATATGTTCATGGGGAATATATCGGCTTTTGTGACAGTGATGATTATGTACATACCGATATGTATAGGGCTATGTATGAAGAAGCAGTAAGAGGCGATTACGATTTTGTTGACTGCGGATATCTTGATGAGAAAGAAGATAAGGGATATCTAAAAACCGGAGATAACTGTACAGGGGTATTGAACGCTGTAAAAAGAAATGAATTAATTGCTGCTGGCGGATATCTGGTAAGCCATATTTTTAAACGGGAATTATTCGATGGCATTACATTCAGGGAGAATATCATTCTTGAAGATATGGAAATACTTATGGAACTTATATTAAAGGCAGATAAGATAAGCAGTGTTAAAGAAATCTTCTATATGTACTGTTTTTATGAGAATTCTTCTTCAAGAAAGCAGGATCCTAAAAGATATTATAATGCTATTATAAATGCCGTCGATGCAATAAAAGACAAAGTGATTTCGAGGGTAAATTATGAAGATGTCAGATCTTCCGTAGAATACGCTGTCACATATTTATTGACACTTGGCACGATTAATCTTCTTGATAAGAATAATGGCCTGTCACAACGGGAAAGAAATATAATGTGTACTGAAATTAAAAAAAGAAGAGATTTATTAATTGGTATTCCGGTGAAGAAAAATGAATATAGTATCAAAAAGATTCCATTAATTGACTCGGATTTGCTATTTGATTTATAGGTTCTAGTTTATCTAATTTTTGGTGATGGGTTGACGGATTTATATGTTTTTAGATAAAAATAATTATGATAAGAAAGATTGGAATAATGTCATTTTTTTAAATGAATTTTATGAGTATTGCTATATGGAAAGCATGCATTATTTCCAAAAACAATTAAAAAACACAGAAATTATAATAACGGGATTAAGCTATGGATTAGATGATATTGATACTGGATTAATAAATAGACCAGCAATTAATTTTTCAATGCATTCACAAGATTTGTATTATGATATCAGACATATATTAATGGCAATTTCTGATGATACAAATAAAACAATAAAAGACTGTATTTTTACACTTGGCTATTACAGTCTTTTTTTTGATCTATCGAAATCATCAAATAAAAATAAATGTGCATTCGCTTATTATCCGTTGTTTGATGATTTGCATAATTTCTATAATACAAACGAAAAATTAGGTAAAATAAGTACTCTATTAAAACAACCGAATTTTGTATATTTTTATCGCAATTATTTTATTAATAATCCTTCTTTTTATGGTCCGGCTATAAAAATGGAACAGACGGTATCCTCAGATATATTTGAGAATGGTGGGTGGGCAGAAATAAGTCAACAACAGAGATGGAAAGATGCTAAAGAACTGACAAATCATCATAACAAACATATTAATCATAATGAAACATTTATAGAAAATGTGAATAATTTAAGAGAAATTTTTTGTTTTCTTGAACAATCAAACATTCGAATTCACGTAATGGTAATGCCATTTTCAAAGGAATATTGTAATCTGATTAATCCACAATATAAAAGTATAATATTGGATACTTTAAATTCATTTGAACAAACGATTAATTTTATTGATTTTAATGATTATGATTTTTTTGACGAAGACGATTACCTTAATTCGGATCATTTGAATAAAAATGGTGCCAAGAAAATGTCCGGTATATTGAATAGCTTATTGTAGTAAAATAACAAGGAAAAACTAGAAATGAAAAAATATTCAATAATTGTACCCTGTAATAATTCTAATGATTATTTGGACGTATGTGTAAATTCTCTATTGAAACAGACTATTGGTTTTGATTCTCTTGAAATCATATTTATAGACGATAATTCGAATGATAACGGACATACTGTTAATAAATTAAAGGAATATGAAAACAAGTACCCGGATAATATAGTATTGATTCTTAATGATGAGAATATGGGGCCGGGAGGCTGCAGAAATATCGCGTTAGAGTATGTATCAGGAGAATATGTTGCATATCTGGACAGCGATGATTGGATTGATGATGATACTCTGGAAAAACTATATCTGATAGCAAAAAAACATGATGCAGATGTTGTTGAATTTGGGTTTTCCAATACAGGTGAGCATGATGGATGCATGTCTCATTCAAAGGAAAGATCAAATGAATGTAAAGTATATGAAATTAAAGATGAGAGTGCAAGGAAGGAGTTTGTACTCCCGTCAGATTCATCTGTTGTTTGCTGGGACAAAATCTATCGAGCTGACATGCTTAAAAATAATAAAATATCTTTTGCAGAGCATATCTCATACGAGGAACCTCCGTTTTCTTATACGGTTAGATTTTTTTCTGACAGATATGTAGTCACATCTGATAGGTATTATTATTACTATAACCGTCCGGACAGCATGTCGGATATAGAACGTTATAAAAAAAACAGGTTTAATATTGTTGATGGATATATTCGATTATTGAATGAACTGTCCGACAAAAAACTGTTGGATAAGTTTAGAGAGGAGGTAGAATTCATATTCTGGTGCGGTGCATTTTACCTGCCCCTCTTTAACATGGCAGCTGCAAAAGACTTTTATACAAAAGAAGAATTTATATCACTTCAGAAGATGGTTAAGGAACATGTAAATAATATATGTGATAACATGTATTTTAAAAGCATGTTCTCCGGATTGGAGATAATAGGTAAAGTGACATATTGCATGATCGATGACAATGTTTATGAAGAAGTAAGAAAACTGTTTTCTGCTATTGCAGGTAAATGATTATTTGTGGAGGGATTTGTTTCAGGATATATGGATATTAATATTTTATTTGCGTTTGGGCGACATGATGGCTTGATTTTTTTCATGGAACAATTTGTGAAAACGGCAGAGAAAAATAATATTAATTATCTTTCTGTTGATTTTACAAAGCCTGAATCATTTGATTCTTATGAAATTGAAGAGTTTGTTAATCGTACAAATGTAGTGATGTTTACATTTAATAATTATGGGATTAAATTTTCATACAGTAACGGAGAGAATGTATGGAAAAAACACAATATTCCCGTATTTGATTACATTGTAGATCATCCCAGAAATTTTGATGATTCAATGGAAAATCCTCCATGTGATTTATATGTATTTGCTTTAGATAAAGATCATGTTGATTTCATCAAAAGATTTTATCCGAAAGTAAAAGGAGTATTCTTTTCTCCCAATGGTGGCACATATATGAATGATTTAATTCCTTATTTAGATCGTCCTATAGATGTGATATATATGGGAGGCTGTCAGGGAAAAATAAACTCATATCCGATAATTAATTATTTCAAGGACGAAGGAAAGGACTTTTATATTCGTACACTTGAAATAATGTTTGGAAACCTGATGCTTCCGACAGAAAGAGCAATCGAAACATATTTTGCAGAGAAAAATATATTGATTTCAGATGATGATTTATTGTTTTTAAATAAGAATTATGCTGTATATCTTGAAAACACAGTCAGACGAAGAACCAAATTAATGGGAATAAAAGCCCTTGATGATTTAGGCATCCATGTTGAAGTATTTGGTGGATTGGGTTTTAGAGATGATGAGATAGTTTTATCAGACAATATAGTGCTGCATGATCGCATTTCTTGCACAGATATTATGGATAAAATCAGACAGGCAAAGATATCTCTCTGTTTTACTCCGTGGTTTAAAAATGGATGCAGTGAGAAAAATTTTGATTCTATGCTTAACGGGGCGCTCTGTGTTACGGATAAAGGCCGATACCTTGAAAATCATTATATAGATGGTCACAACATTATTTTCTTTGATTTAACCAATCCTGCGCAAATGGCGGCCGACATAAAATGGCTTTTGGATAATCCGGATCAGGCTAAAGTGATTGCACAAAGAGGATATGAGACGGCATGTATGTATGATACATGGGAAAATAGATTTAATTATGTATATGAAACAATGTTAACAATTGTATGAACATTCCCAATTCTTTCTTTGAAGACGAAGTCCGCGAAGGCTTTTATGTCCCCGGCATGATTAAGCGTGCCTGGGCGGCCGAGATGGAAGTATTATCCGAGGTGGACAGGGTCTGTGAAAAATATAATATAGATTACTATGCGGACTGGGGCAGCCTCCTTGCGACAGTTCGTCATGGCGGTTTTATACCCTGGGACGATGATCTCGATATAGTCATGAAGAGAAAAGACTATGAAAGATTCCGAGAAGTTGCATCAGGGGAACTCCCGGAAGGATATGAAGTATATAATTATAAAGACAGTGATGATTACTGGCTTTATATTTGTCGTGTTGTCGGCAGGAAGCGTATCTGTTTTGAACCAGATCATCTTGAGCGGTTTCACCAGTTTCCATATATTTGTGGTATAGATATATTTGTCCTCGATAATGTATCTGATGACGACGAGGCTGAATCGGCGAGAGATAATCTTGCCAGATTTTCAATTGTCACAGCAGATAAAATAGCTGAGGGCAGGCTTAAAGGTGACGAGGCCATAGATAATCTAAAGGTGATCGACGATGCTGCCGGTACAGATTTTGCTGCCGGATATAAAGAGTGTTTATCCAATATCAAATGTGATTTTTCGTCAGATGATAATAAAGCATCCAGGGATTCTTTCCGCAGGGATATCTATGCTTTTGCAGAAAGGCTCTTTGCAAAATTTACCGGTGAAAAGGTTAAAAATCTCACCCAGCTTTTCCCCTTCGGACTCCAGAATAAGGACTTCAGATTTGCTTCCAAATGGTATGAGAAAAAGGTTCGTCTCCCCTATGAGAGCATGACCATGCCCGTACCGTTATTTTACGATACAGTCCTTCATAAGAGATATGGTGATTATATGCACCTGGTTAAGAATGCCGGAGCCCATGGTTATCCTTTTTTTGAGACCCAGCATAATGAGTTTGTAAAGCTTCTCGACTTTAAACTTCCCTCTTATGAACCAGATAAAAAAATCATAAACGGAAATGATGACCGACATCCTGATATTAAGACTTTTAAAGAGCTGATCATGGATTCATATGACAGACTTAAGGGTGTGGTATTAAATATTAATGATCAGAATGACTGTGTCTCTGTCCAGGAATCAGCCATTGACCTGGGTAATCTCTGTGAACAGTATTGCTGCCCTGCCAAAGTCCGTGATATAGAAAATGAAAACCCAGGGCCTTTTGATTGTGTTAAAACAATAGCTATCCTTGAAAAAATCTGTGACAGGGTATTTGAACTCCACACAGCATATGGAGAAAACAGGGACGTCAATCATATAAACAATCTAATTGCAGAAATCAAAGCCATTACAGAAGACTTGTCAGATATAATTACAGGCGAAGTAGTATCGGCAAAAACAGCAGCATTCATATGTTTTAAACCGGAATACTTTGAGGTATACCGGGATGAATATAACAGGCTTAAATCGGAGGGATATAATATTGCCGTTATTCCTGTTCCCTACAGTTATAAAAATTATGACGGGACAACCCATGATACACAGTACATAACGGAAGGTTACCCTGATGACTTAAAGCTCGTAAACTATGAGGAGTATGATCCGGCTCTTTATCATCCCGATGTGATTTATATTCAGTATCCCTATGATGAGTGGAACCCGACCACGATTATTGACGGCAGATATTTTTCTTCGAAACTCAGATACTGCACGGATAAACTCGTTTATATCCCATGGTTTACCGTTGAGGAGTTTAAGCAGTCTGATGAGCGCCAGTACCACAATATGAAGGATTACGTTCTCATGCCGGCTCTGATTAATGCCGATGAAGTAATTCTCCAGTCAGAGAACATGAGGGAACTCTATATCACTAAACTTACAGAGTGGCTTGGAGAAGATACAAAGTCTATCTGGGAACAGAAAATCGTATCATCAAAAACTCAAACCGCTGAAAAATCTGATGATAATAAAAAGAAATGTCTCATGTATCATGTGGAATTGTCATCTTTTGCAGAATATGACAACTGCACTGGTGTGATACGGGAAAAGATAAAATATTTAGAGGAAGCGATATCGGAAAATAAGCTTGATATCATCTGGTTTCAGGACAGTCTCTTTGAGAAACAGCTGCGGGAAATGTTTCCGGATAAATACAAAGAGTATGTAAATATCCGTAATAATACAAAACTGAAATGCATCCTGTCGGAACCACTCACACCGGGCAGTATGGAAGAGAATCAAATCATAGATGATATAGACGCGTATTACGGCGATTCCTGTAGATGGGCCATGCTCTCATCCGTAAACGGACGGCCTGTGATGATCGGTTCCTATGACCTGTGAACACCACATAAAACCCCGTGATTATTGCCTAGATACCTTTTATACAGTATAATATACAGACCATGGAAAAGATTATTTACTTTGATTACAGCGCCGCTGCTGTACTCATTTTACTGGCTATATCGGTATATATCAGAAGGCTTACGCGAGGACGACTCAATCGTTTTTACATAGGCCTTCTTGCTATGATTCTTGTCACTTGTGTGGCGGATATCTATGCTATCAGTTTTGACAATGCCGGTCCCGGCAATATTTCCGGCAAGATGTTTGCCCATTCTTTATATCTGATGCTTCATACTCTTATGCCAGGTATTTATTGTGTATATCTTATTGCCTTGGCGGACGGTTTCCATGTAATAAAGCGCAGTAAATTGTCGTTGATCATCCTTGTTGTTCCGTATCTGGTTTTATTTGTGCTTTTGCATATCAGTATGTTTAACGGATGTATGTTTTATTTTGATGAAAATGATTCATACACAAGAGGTCCGCTTTTTTCTCTGTTGTATATCTGTACGATAATCTATGTCGCATATGGTGTCGCTTTTCTGATCAAATTCAAAAAGTTATTTTCAAAAGAGAGATTCAACGGTCTTATAAGCATGTATCCTATCATGCTCCTGGCAGCTCTTTTTCAGGTTTTTGTGCCTACGATGCCGGTGGAGATGTTTGCCAACTCCTTAAGCCTCGTATTTATCAGCATGGTTGTGCAAAAGCCTGAGGAACTCATTGATGCCAATACAAATCTCCTGAAAAAAGATACATATTATTCCGATATTAACAAGGCCGCTCTTTGATATGTTCAGTATTGAAGGAGTGAACGGGATAAAGAAGATCATAGCGGACAGGATTCAGAATATTAATGAGATAAACCATTTCGGCGCTGAAATATATTACATAGAGCATGGAAAATACAGGCTGATATTGTCTGCGGAAAAAAAGAAAAATACCGATCCGATCGTTGTGGCTGAAGCAATCCGTAATGCATTCGTAAACGGTGTGGACTATAACAGATTTGAGGTAGGACTTCATGTAGCACTCTGCGTTGCGAGAATACCCGAGGATGCCGATGACAGTGAAGTGCTTAAATCCTTTTCCGACGATCTGTATCTCCATGCGGCAAACGGTGAGATCACCAGAGCGTGGGATGTCGCAGGTCAGGACAGATATGAGGTTATCAGGCATATCGATTCAATAATAGAGAGGGCATTGCTCAACAGATCCTTTGAGGTTTATTATCAGCCGATATATTCCGTGACGGAAAAAAGATTTAATTCGGCCGAGGCACTCCTTCGTCTTAAGGATGATAAATACGGATTTGTATCTCCCGAGATATTCATTCCGGCTGCAGAGAAAAACGGAAGTATACACAAGATCGGCGAATTCGTACTAAACGAGGTATGTAACTTCATAGCAAGTGATGATTATGAGCGTACGGGACTTGATTATATCGAGGTCAACCTCTCTGTCACCCAGTGTATGAGGCCTGATATGGCAGAGGAGGTACAGGATGTGATGAAGAAATACGATATCTCTGCTGATTCCATTAATCTCGAGATTACCGAGACCGCAACATCATTTGAACAGTCAACGCTCGAGGAGAATCTGTCAAAACTTACCGATAAGGGCATTACATTTTCTCTTGATGATTTTGGCACGGGATATTCAAATATGCAGCGTATAGCATCGCTGCCTCTACATATTGTCAAGCTTGACAAGATATTTACAAAGCTTGAAGGCAACAGAAATCTTGAAGTGATACTGCACAACTCCATTCGTATGATTAAAGACATGAATATGAAGATAGTTATTGAGGGTATTGAGACAGAGGATAAACTTGAATACTTCTCAAGCCTCGGATGTGATTACATTCAAGGATATTATTTCTCAAAGCCCATTCCTAAAAATGAATTTGTTGCTTTTCTGGCCCAGTCGTAAATGGATAATGAAAACAGTAAAATGAAAAATACATTAAGCGGAACTGCGGACAAGACCGAAGAACTGGCATCATCTGTAATGCAGCTTGCCAGGGATACTATCACCGTAAAGTTTCGCTTTTTTGATACGGCCCTTGGCAGGATTCATGCAAAGCCCCGCAAAGACCTGTTTGGATTCATGATGGTGGGCGACGAGCTTTTGTATGATCCGAAAGTCCTCCTTACGCTTTTTCTTGATGAGCCGGGGATAGCAGTCAGGCTTTATCTCCATATACTGATGCACAAGATCTTTCTCCATCAGTACAGATATGAAAAGACGAGGGAAGATTACTGGAATATTGCATGCGATATCGCAGTTGAAAATATTATCCTGGAGATGAACCTTGATTCTCTATCACGGGACGAGGAGGCCAGGGGTAAATTATCCAGAATAAAAAAGTGGTGTCCGTCCCTGACAGCAGACAAACTTTACAGGGAGTTTTTGATAAACGGCATCTCAGATGTATCCAGGGAAGAGTATACGAGGCTGTTTTCAGTTGACATACATGCAAAAAGAGCCCGGACAGAAATATCAAAAGAGGATAAACTGTCAGAAGAGGACTGGAAGAAACTGTCCGAGCGTATCAAGGCGGATTTAAAGACGTTTTCTAAAAACAAGATCGGTTCCGAGAGCCTCTCAAACAATCTCGATGAAGCCACAAAGATTAAATACGATTACAGATCAATCCTCGAAAAGTTTGCGGTTGCAGGAGAGGAAATCACCGTAAACGATGATGAATTTGATTACATTTTTTATACATACGGATTAAAGACGTACGGCAACATGCCCCTTGTGGAGCCCCTTGAATACGCAGAGGTCAAAAAGGTCAGAGACTTTGTGATAGCGATTGATACATCGGCGTCATGCAGAGGCAATGTGGTAAAGCAGTTTCTGAAGCGTACATATGATATCCTGAAAAACTCCGGCAGTTTTTTTAGTCACATAAATGTCCATATCATAGAATGTGATGCTGCGGTCCGGGAAGATATTAAGATATCGAATGATACAGAGTTTGATGAGTTTATAAAAAACGGCAAACTGACAGGATTCGGAGCAACTGATTTCAGACCGGTATTTGAGTATGTCGATGAACTTGTGGATGAGGGCGCATTTGAAAATCTGAAAGGCCTCATTTACTTTACGGACGGATACGGGATATATCCCGAGCACATGCCGGATTATGATGTGATATTTGCATTTGTGGATGAGGATGAGCATCGGGCCCCTGTTCCCATATGGGCGATGAAAGTAATAATAGATTCTGATGAGGAAATAAAATGAACATAGGACAGGCAAAAGATTATATTAAAAATTCAATAAACATTTATCTTAAGAAAGATGAGTACGGCGATTACAGGATACCGGTAATGCGACAGCGCCCTATTTTTCTGCTGGGAGCTCCGGGTATCGGCAAGACTGCCATCATGGAGCAGATAGCATCGGAGATGGGCATAGCCCTTGTCTCATATTCCATGACTCATCATACCAGACAGTCGGCACTTGGACTTCCCTTTATAAAGCAAAAGGAATATGAGGGAAAGACTTATGACGTGTCGGAATATACCATGAGCGAGATCATCTCATCCATATATGAGACCATGGAGTCAAGTGGCGTAAAGGAGGGAATCCTCTTCCTTGATGAGATAAACTGTGTATCCGAAACTCTGGCTCCCTCCATGCTTCAGTTCCTGCAGTACAAGGTTTTTGGCAGACACAGCGTCCCTGACGGATGGGTGATCGTCACTGCAGGCAATCCCCCTGAATACAATAAATCAGTCAGGGAATTTGACGTGGTCACCATGGACAGATTAAAGGTCCTGGAGGTTGAGGCCGATTATCCCACATGGAAAAAATATGCTGTGGAGAAAGGGATTCATCCTGCGGTGCTCAATTTCCTGGAGCTTAAGAAAGAATACTTTTATCATATGGAGACCACAAAGGATGGCAGAAAATATGTGACTGCCAGAGGCTGGGAAGATTTATCTGAGATCATACTCATGTATGAGGAGGAAGGCCTTAAGTGTGACGAAGAACTGGCCGGCCAGTACTTAAGGAGTGAGCAGATCGTCAGGGAATTTTGCGCATACTATGACCTTTATAATAAATATAAAAATGATTATCGCGTAGACGAGATTCTGGCAGGAGGCAGTATAAGCGATGCCGTAAAGAAAGTTGAGAAGGCTTCGTTTGATGAGAGGCTGTCACTCCTTGGTATCCTGATCGAAAAAGAGATGGACGAGATGAAGTCTGTTGTTGCGACAGTTAATTACATAAAGGAACTGATGACGCCCCTTAAATCAATAAAAGAAGCTGATGATTTAAGGGCAGCACTCGTATCAAAGTCCAAGGAGCGGGATCAGATCATATTAAAAGCAAAGAGTGCAGGCTCCCTCTCTGATAAAGACAGGAAAAAACATAAGCGCATAAAATCGTTCCTTGATAATGCTGTAGCAGATCTTGATAAAAATAACGATTACTCATTTGAAGCAGTCAACAGCCTGTTTGAAAATGAAGTATCATCAATGAAGGAATCTGTGGAAGTCTGCAAAAACCACCTTCATCATATGTTTTCTTTTGTGGCTGAGGCCTTTGGCTCCGGCGACGGTGCATCTGACGAGATGCTGATACTTGTGACCGAGATGACTGTTGGCACTGACTCATCCGGATTTATCAGTATGTTTGGATGCGATGACTATCAGAAATACAATGGCCAGCTCATGGTATCGGAGCGCAGAAATAATCTTAAGGACGATATAGCAAAAATACTGGAACTTGACTGATGACCGGGAATAATATTATAAAAATCGAAATCAGCGGATATGAACTTGAATTTATTAAGGCAGATAACGGAGCTGTTTTATCCGGAGCAAAGGGAAACGGCAGCAGGCTGACAGTACCTGACAAGGCAGATGATATGCCGGTGACATGTATCGGCAAGAAAGCATTTCTCGCCGATAAATCCTTAAAGGAGGTATCCCTTCCGGGGACAGTGAGTCTTGTGGATGACTGGGCCTTTGCAGGCTGCGAAAATCTGCGTACATTCATTAAACGGGGGAGTGCCAATATCTCTTTTGGCAGTCGTGTGTTTGATAAATGTACCAGAGTGGAGAATATATGCCTCGGATACGAGGAGCCTGATGACCTGTCTCATCTGATGGGGGCTGTGATACACAGGATGCCGGCAGAGTATCTTTTAAAGGATACTGATATCGGCAGTAGCGGATGGTATGAGAAGTGGGACATGTGTCTTGGCACATTTATAAATGAACCTGACGAGGACGGATACACGGACCTGGTGCTCTGCGGTGAGGAAGATATATTCTATAACGAGCCGGATTACGCGGAGAACAAGCGAAAGAGAAAAGCATCCCTGTGCCTGATCAGATTAATGCACGGTGACAGTCTCAAGGGTGAGTATAAATCAAAATTCAAATCATATCTCCTTGATCATACAAAGGGCTCATCTACGGAAGAAGCATGGATGGTTATGCTTGAGGAATATGGAGAGAAGACAGATTATTTCAGATTGTTTTACGATATAGGCTGTATCACAAAGGAAAACATAGACATGATGCTTGATGATATGGGTGGCATGCATGCAGAAGCAAAAGCGTACATGCTCAGTCTTAAGCGGGAGAAGTTTTCTGAGGAAGATATCTTCGGTCAGTTTAAATTGTAGAAATACTTCCGATATCTTTCTTAATCTGATTTTAATCGGGAGTTAACATAATTTTAAATGATTTTTGATTTAATATGATGTATAATAATCATTGTTGAAACGAAGAGTTTTCAACAGGCATTATTAAGATTATAAACAAAAAGGAGAATGAGAAAATGATAATTGATCTTATTGTAACTCTTATCATCGGTGGTGTATGTGGTGCTATAGCAGGAGCAATTATGGAAACATCAGGTGGTATTGTAAAGAATATCATAATAGGTCTTATTGGTGGTCTTATTGGTGGAGTTGTTTTTAGATTACTTGGTTTAGCAGCATATGGACTAATTGCTAAGATTATTTGTGGTGTTATAGGATCATGTATTCTTATCTTCATATGTAAGAAAGTAATAAAATAATAGTTGATAATGGTTATTAAATCCCTTCGGTCCTGCCCAATGTCATTAAGTTAAGAGAAACTTTAAAAGATCTCTGCATCGAAAATGATGCAGGGGTCTTTTTTTCTGCAAAGAAGGGATTGACAGCAACACCGAAAAGTGCGGCCGCTTTCGCTACTGATTGTTTTTAGAGGTAGCGAAAGCGGCCCTTGAAATTGTAAGCATATTTCTCAATTTCAAGGAGGTGCACATGAAACCACAAATAGTAA
>CADBFE010000036.1:0-48607 GCA_902793845.1 uncultured Lachnospiraceae bacterium
TCCACCAGATCCTGGCCATATTTTTCAAGAGTATCATATGTAGCCTCGGGATTATCGCTTGTCACCTTCTGATTACCCCTGACGGATGCGAGGGCTGTCAGAAACCGTTCTTTTGTAATGCCGTATTCCTTAAAAATCTCCTTCATATCCCTGTCAGGATAATGAATCATGCAGAGGAACAGATGCTCAACAGAAACATACTCGTCTCCCATAACCCTCGCCTCATCTTCCGCCATGGTCAGTACTTTGTTAAGATCCTGTCCTATATAAACCTGTCCTCCGGAGACCTTGGGTCTCTTTGATAAGGCCGACTTAACCCTGTCGACAAAATGCTCTTTATTGATTTCCATCCTGTCGATCATCTTTAGTATCAGGCTATCATCAAGGGTGATAAGGGCATATAAAAGATGAACCTCTGTCAGCTCCTGATTGCCGTATTCATATGCAATTTTCTCGCAGTTATTAAGTGCGAGTGTAGAATTTTGTGTAAACTTTGCTATATTCATAATCATTTCCTCCTTTCACGGATTCCTTTGATTTTGTTATAACACCAAAATTAGCACTCGTCAAGGGCGAGTGCTAGCAATTCTTAAAATATCCTTTATGCTATTTACTCTTCTTCCACATGGTCAAGACCCTGACCGATTATGGACCTGACATGATCATCTGCAAGGGAATAAAATATCGTCTTGCCATCACGTCTGTTTTTGATCAGTCTGCTCTGCTTTAATATCTTGAGCTGATGGGATATGGCCGACTGGGTCATGTTTAATTTTACCGCTATATCCCCGACACACAGTTCCTCGTCAAAAAGCGCATACAGTATCCTTATCCTTGTGGAGTCGCCAAAAACCTTAAAAAGCTCTGCCAGGTCTATCAGTGATTCTTCATTGATTACTTTTTTAGATTTCATTTCTTTACTCCTTTAAGTGCTCTGATCGCATTTAATACTGCTATGACCATGACTCCTACATCCGCAAATATAGCCATCCACATATTGGCGATTCCTACAGCTCCAAGGAGCAGGCATATACCTTTGATACCAAGGGCAAAATAAATGTTCTCATAAACGATCCTGAGACATTTTCTTGATATCTCAATAGCCCTTGCAACCTTTCTCGGGTCATCATCCATGATGACGACATCGGCTGCCTCTATGGCTGCATCACTGCCAAGGGACCCCATCGCTATACCTATATCAGCCCGGCGCAGAACCGGTGCATCATTAATACCATCACCAACAAATGCGAGCTTGTCTCCCTCATTTTTCTCTGAAAGGAGTTTCTCCACGAGGTCAACCTTATCCCCGGGCAGGAGACCTGCGTGGACCTCGTCAATATGGAGCCTGTCAGCCACAGCTCTGGCCACTTCCTCAGAATCGCCGGTGAGCATGACCGTCTTTCTGACTCCCGCTTTCTTTAGCATGGATGAGAGATTCTCTATGCCGTCCTTAATCCTGTCGGATATAACGATATGACCTGCATATTTTCCGTCAAGAGAGATATGGGCTGTTGTACCCTCCCCTCTGCACTCCGGACACGGGTCATATGCGACGCCGCATTTATCCATCAGCTTGCTGTTGCCTACAGCAACATTCATACCGCTGTATGATGATGTGATGCCGTATCCGCCCAGCTCCTCAATGTCAGAAACATTTTTGTCATCAATATCTTTTCCGTATGCCGATATGATGCTCTTTGCAATCGGGTGGGATGATTTACATTCTGTATGAGCCGCAATCTTTAATAGCTCATCATCATCCATTACTGCCTGATGTATGCCCGTCACTTCAAATACACCTTTTGTGAGTGTACCTGTCTTGTCAAATACCAGATATTTTACAGCTGCCATTGCTTCCAGATAGTTTGAACCCTTGACCAGGATGCCCTCATGGCTCGCCCCGCCTATACCGGCAAAGAATGTGAGGGGTATGCTGATTACCAGGGCGCACGGACAGCTGATTACGAGAAACGTAAGGGCCCTGTATATCCATTTTGTCCACACCGGGCTCTGTCCCAGTACCAGCAGCACTATCGGCGGAATCAGCGCCAGAGCCAGGGCTCCGTAACATACTGCCGGAGTATATACTCTTGAAAACTTGCTGATAAAGTTTTCCGATTTTGATTTCTTGGAACTTGAGTTTTCAACGAGTTCAAGGATCTTTGATATAGTCGACTCGCCAAAATCTTTTGTAGTCTCTATTCTGACTACTCCGGATAAGCTGACGCATCCGCTGATAATATCATCGCCGGGATTCACTGTCCTCGGCACACTCTCTCCTGTTAAAGCTGCTGTATCAAGAGTGGTTTTTCCTTCTACCACTTTGCCGTCAATCGGTACCTTTTCGCCGGGATTAACCTCTATGATCTCCCCTTTGGATACCTCAGACGGATCGACTCTGACAGGTATGCCATCCCTGATTACATTTGCATAATCAGGTCTGATATCCATCAGCTCACTGATATTTTTTCTGCTCTTTCTGACTGCATATGTCTGGAAAAACTCTCCTACCTGATAAAAAAGCATGACGGCTACAGCCTCTGTATAATCACCGCTCTTTGTGAGCAGTGCCAGGGCAATGGCACCAACTGTCGCAACAGCCATCAGAAAACATTCATCAAAAACCTGTCTGTTTATTATACCCTTAAATGCCTTTTTTAAGATATCATGACCGATTATAAAGTAAGGAATCATGTAAAGGATAAACCAGAAAGGTTCCTTTATCGACTCATCCAGGAATTTTTTTAGAAAATACAGTGCGATCATGATAATAAATGTTATGATGATCCGCATCAGCATTTTCTTTTGCTTTTTATTCATGTAATACTCTCTTTTCCAAATAATGAATTAAACACGACTTATAAATATATCTCGCAGTCATCCTCAACTTTTTTACAATTCTTAAGGACTTCCTTCATGACTGCTTTCTCATCCGCACCTTCTTCAAAATCAACTATCATCTTAAGTGCCATAAAGTTGACTACTGCATTTGCCACACCCTTTGTATTCTTTGCAGCCTCTTCCATCTTGTTTGCACAGTTTGCGCAGTCTACTTCGATCTCATAAGTTTTCTTCATTAATTTTTCCTCCAAACTATTTCTTTGTTGTTTTTTCATATGAACATTTATTCATATGTTCATTTATGATAATATACCTCCTGTATGAATATGTCAATATTTTTTTCTGTGATCATAAAAAAAAGTGGATTACCACGCTAAGCGCCTGCTCTGCTGCGCAACGGGTTGTAACCCACTTCTTTATTTATGCAAAATTAAAATAATTACATATCTCCTGCGACCCGGTGTATCTCAATTCTGTCTATACGTATCGTTCCCACAGTCTCGTTTGATATCTTGAGCTCACAGAAGTGTTCGTTTATTTTAGGTTCTATCGTAAATATTATTTTATTATTGTCTCTGTATTCATATGAAGCATCTATTACTTTCTCTCCGAGTTCCGAAGTTGCAACAATATTTATACCGTCAAGGCTCTCTCCCTCTATAACTGCTTCATACGTACCGGCATACCATGTCATGACAGGTCCGCTTGTCGCTCCCTTATCATAAAGATACCATGAACCGTTCTTTGCCTCACCGTTTACAAACCATGAGTCGGCTTTTAAGTTGTACTGATAATCACTAAGCTCACAGAGCATCACTTCTGCGTCATCAAAACCATATACCACATAATTGCCTGTCTCTATCAACGGTTTTGTATCGGTCAAGTATCTTAAGAGAGGACATACCGGCGTTTCATCCCTTGAAAACAGCAGAAATACTTTTCCCTCCGGCCTATCGGTAAAATGATCTGCCTTCTGGAGCCAGGGGAACAAAGACTCTACGTCAATTATCTCAGATATAACCGTGTCACAGGCATACATCTCAATATCACCGTTTGACAGCTCAGTACATATATTGCCATTCCAGTATGATGCATATCCTGTCGTATAATCGTTATCAGCCAGTTCTCTTACAACCTTTTTAAGTTCAGACGTCCTGTCAATGGCTGTGTAATCTTTATAGTTAAAAATACAAACTCCGAGGGTTATCACCATCAGCAGCGCAGGAAACAGATTAAAAAAGCGTCCCTTTTCCTCAAGTCTGCACATGTAAACAGATACAGCAATATATATACAATCGTTGCACCTATGAGATAACCTCCGATCAGTTTCTCATCGATATTTCGTCTCTCTTTTTTCCAGAAAACGAAATACACGGCAAAGCCGGCAATAATCAGGAAACATACACCGTTTCGCACCAGATCAAAAGTCATCACGTCGCTTTCTCTGTATCCGAAGCATCTCATGATACCTGATATGATCGTCTCGAATCTTGCAAAAGAAAAAGATGTAAATTTTAACTCGCCCCACATACTGAACGAATATATTTTAGAGAGGATAATATTATTGATGGCAAGTCCAAGCATTGCTCCTGCCAGGGCAATATAAGCGCCAAGGTATTTGTCATAATCCTCCCGGCGTCCTCTCCAGTATCCTCTGACATGAAGTCCCATCATGACAAGTCCAAGTGGCAGATATGTGACGATGATCTGTCTGGGGCCTCCCATTCCCGCAAGGGTCGCCAGGGCAAAGAGTCCCATCATCATGCTTATCTTAAATCTCTTATCTTCTGTCTTTGCTATGTGAAGTACCATCGCCATGGACACAAATGAAATAATTATATGAGGAATATAATAAAGTCCGTATAGCACATACTCCATATAACTGCCTGAAATAGGCATAAACAAAAATCCTGCCATAAAAGCAAAATATTTTTTTAGTCCGGCCTGAACACAAAGGTAATAAAATGATATTGCAAGCAAAATATAAAGTGTGATCCCCGACAGTATCCTCGCCACATGATAGCTGCCTGATAAAGCAAGGAAAAGCTCATATATTATCTGATTATTGAGAAGTCTTAACTCGGTTGAGTAATTCCAGTTTTTTGATAATATAATGTTTCTGCTCTTGGCAAGCACATCTGCCAGCACCATCTCGCTGGACATATCTGAATCAAGGAGATAATCAATCCTCGCTACATAAAAAATAACAAGAGCAAGGAATGACAGAGCCAGCCACGCCCATCCGAGATATTTTTTCCAGTTGTTTTTAAGATCGATTTTTAATGACATTTACTTATTCCTCTGTCTTTTCATGTTTTTCTCTCGCTGCGTTTACGATAAGAGAGCACAGGCCCTCGGCCGTAACCGGAATATCACCGGGGACATCCGTATCATGATGAGACGGCGTCTCCCCCAATACATACTGGATACCGTATGTCAGCAGTACCTGGGATACGGTGATACGGTATATCTGATTTTCTGCGCCCAGCTCCACAGCGATTATCGTATGGTCCGTTCCGTCCACGTTAACCGTCGCGGCAGACACAAGGCACGCGCCTGCCTTGTTTGTCGTACCTGTTTTTAAACCGATACATTCCGGCATATTATAAAGGAGCGAGTTTGTATTGGCCACCCAGGCTCCTACAGACGACAGTGTCGTACTTTTAAGCGTCGTAATATCAGTGATCTGGGGATATCTGTTTATTATGTAACTGCAGAGTTTAAACATATCCTCGCATGTCATATGATTCTGATTTTTTGATGTGATCATATCCTCACTGTAGACCGGCAGCCCGTTACAGTTGTAAAAAACGGTTTCATCCGACAGTCCTATGGCAGCGGCTGTCGTATTCATCATATCCACAAACAGCTGCTCCGTGCCGGCCACATGTTCGGCAAGTACGAGGGCACATTCATTGCTCGATGCGATCATCATGCCGCAGAGCATATCCTGAATATTTGTAACGGTCCCTGCAGTAAGAGCAACCACACCGTCACTTGTCCCGGAGAGCCACTCTGCTTTCTCGGAGATCACTATACTGTCGTCCATTGATATGCTGCCTTTTGATACTGCATCCATTACGATCAGATATGTCATCAGTTTTGTGGTACTGGCTATAGGCAGGGATTTATCCCCCTCATATTCATAGAGTATATCTCCCGTCGTGGCATCTCCTACTAAAGCTCCTGACGATAAAGAAAAATACTCATTTTTATCAAGGATGTCTATGTCTATCACATAATCAGATTTTGTATCGGCATACAGATCATCACCTCTGTACCACATATCCGTATCAAAGATAAGTGCAAAATCTGTCGTAGAGATAAATGCATCATACACGCCACCTACAGAGCCTATTAAAGAAAAGTATTTCACTTCCCTGCCGTCAATCTTCATTGAATTGATCTTGAGGGTATATGACAGACCGTACACCTCATCAACCGCAGCCTGATCAAAGGGATCATTGCCGATGCCGGGTGACTGGTAATCCGTACCTGTCGTGATCACAATACTGTCCGATGCAACAGATACATCAAATGCTTTGTCCGTCCCCGCAAAAGCATTGGCCATATCCCTTAATGATAAATATGTATTGTTATCATAATACGGGCAGACAGCCTTTACATTATATATATCTGTGTCATTTACAGTGAGAGTGATATTTTCTGCCATGCACTTGTCACCGTCTGCCATAACGGATACCGGCCACATCATCACGGCCGCAATTATCACGGTCATAATTATCACGGTCATAATGATACATATCATCTTTATTTTTATGTCAAAAATATTTTTTGCACTCTTCATAAAATCAGTTAAGTTCTATTATTTCTTTTTCAGCCGGTTCTTCATCACCGCTGTCACTATCCGTTTTATCCTGCGACGTTTCTGTATTTTCTATTTCTACAGGCTCCGGGCTCACAGCACCCTCCTTGATCAGTATCATGGGATAGTCATTCTCCCAAACTGCATTCCCTGATACAGGAGCAGTGATGACTATGGTATCATCACCTGCAAAATAAGCTTCCTGAATGCCGTCTCTAAGCAGTACATTTTCCGTCACTTCATATCTGCCTTCTGTATTGTATATATCAGATAGTTCTTCAAATGACGGAATAATATCTGTCACATATTCATTTACATACTCAGAGAGTGTCATGCCTATTGTTTCTTCTATGAGCTCATCAAGGGCATCGTCATCATACCCTGTCTCCCCGGCTCCGTTTAATCTGAGCTTTAAAAGCTGCCTGACCAGCTCTTCCATCTTTTCATATCCGTCTGCCACAACGCTTTCATACGATGATTCATCGGCAGTCTGAGACCATGTTCCGTCCTCGTTAAACTTAATCGTCACGGATAATCTGATGTCGGTGATGATATCGTCACTGTCAATCAGTTCACTCATAAGAGCTGTGCTCATCCATTCATCTGCTCTCTCGCATACATACCCGGAAATATCCACAGTGCTCTCAAACGTCCCGTAAAATGCTTTTGCGGGATTACGTCCGCATCCCGCAAAAATAAAAGCAGTCAGGGCTATCACCCCGATCAGCATATATTTAATTTTCCTAAAAGAAAACTTTCTCATTTAATCTCCGCGAGATTTCCCATCAGAATATAATATCCGAATATCCATACTGATCGATCAGAGGATACAGCCCCGTCAGTTCTGTCTGGAGCTGGAAATGCCACCACTCCTGCTTATCTCTCAAATATTCAAGATTTGATCCGTGGGCCGTCATGATATCGATTAGCAGATCTGCTGCCCACGTGTTGTATTCCATATTGCATCTGAAATCAAGGGTATGCATCTTGGTCTGCATCACAGCCTCATCGCCGAGAGTACTTAGATCCGCATACTCCCTGATCGTTAAGTCTGCCGCTATACCCCTGTTGTGCCTTGATTTCTGGGCTATGTAATAATTGATGTTATATGTACCGTTTGTCAGATATCCCTGGGCCAGATTGGTCCCTGATGCCGAATATGTGAGATATCCCTGATCGGCCAGGTATCCGCTGACTGCTGCCGATGTGGAGAGCGGTCTGTAACCGTCATATATGACTATCGTATATCCTGCATAGAGAGCTGTCTCCTGACATGTCTTTAACTCAAGGGCCAGATCCCATATTACCGGCATCTGGTCGGGACTTCCGTAATTAGGCAGTGCCTGACCGGTGATACCGTCTATCACATTGTATCCGTCTGATGAGAGCACGGCATTCGTATCATTTTCACTGACGCAGTCATATCTCGTACCTTCATCTGATCCGGTATTAACTTCATTGGCATTACCGCCACATGTAAATATTGAGGAATATGCATTAGTCCTGTTTATCTGTATACCGTACAGATCCTCAGGATCGGTAAAGAACCCTCTCACATCAACGAGGAGTGTTCTGGCATTGACCCATCCCATAGTCCTCTTTGGTACAGTAACCGCCGTATCGTCAGATACCGATTCATCGTCCTGCTCTTCAAGCAGTGCCTCCGCCTCAGCGATTTCTTTCTCCAGCTCTTCATCGTAAACAGTGACATGGAGTACCCAGTCACCTCCGGGAGACAGATAGCAGTAATGTCCGTTATCACTCTTTGAGACATGAAGCTCCTGACCTGCTGTCAGACTAACAAGAGAGTTTGACATAGTCTCATCGCTGTATAGAGGTGTAGTCATAATAGGCTTTACCGTTACGCCAAGGCATCCTTCCTCAGCTGACATTACGACAGTAGCTGTATCTATTGTCTCCTTTATCTCTCCTGTCTCATCATCCCTGTCATATACATTCAGGATGGCATCCACTGCCTTAAAGGGATCGCAGTATCCGTAGATTGACGTACCCGTGCTGAATACCGGAAGATACTCAAGGCTCTCATCTTCTCCGTCAGTAATATATATGGTATACGGTGTACCAACTGCCAGTCCCGTAAGCTCTATCTCAGGATCGTCGGTTACTTTTTTCAGATACTCCTGATGTTCACTGCCGTCCGCTTTATAAAATACAGCATATGTATCATACAGGGTATCCTCCCATGTAAGTGATATGGATGTAGGAGTAGCCTCCTGGGATAAGAGGGCAGGTGGTGCCTCCGGCTCCGGGATTTCCTCCGGTACATAGTCAGCCGAGACATTGTCCGGCGATACTGAGCGCAGAGTGCTGTCCGGCTCTTTCTCCGGCATATGCTTTAATATCCATAAAAAAAGTGCTCCCGTCACGCACATCAGCATGAGCACTTCAAAAAAGACAAAGAGCACCATCGTCTGGGTCTTACGCACTTTATCTTTCTTTTCGTCCATTCTTATTTTTCTGTTTTTTTTGCTGTAATAATCAGAATTTTTCATACATGCCTAATTATAGCAGAAAACCCGTACTTATTCATAATATATATGATAAAATGCCATTAAATAACACCAAATGATTTATGGGGAAATATATATGATCTACACACTTACACTTAACCCGTCCATCGATTATATTATAAAAACCGGTTCCTTTAATACAGGGATGACAAACAGGACTGTCTCCGAGCAGATATATGCAGGTGGAAAAGGCATCAACGTATCCTTAGTCCTTAAAAACCTTGGAGTAAAGAGTACTGTTCTCGGATTCATTGCCGGATTTACGGGTGACAAAATAGAATCTGACATAAATGATATGGGGATCAAAACAGACTTCATCAGGTTAAGCGATGGATTTTCAAGGATCAATGTCAAGCTTGCAGACGCGGAAGGTACCGAGATAAACGGGGCAGGCCCTGAGATTGACAGCGAAAGCCTGGACAGACTGTATGAGAAAATAAGCAATCTTAATAAAGACGACATCATGGTACTCTCCGGAAGTATCCCCGGAAAGGCAGCACCGGATATATATGAAAAAATCTGCAAAATACTCTCAGAAAAAAATATCCGTTTTACCCTCGATACGACAGGTGCCGCACTGACAGATGCCCTTAAATACCACCCGTTTTTAATAAAGCCAAATCATCATGAACTGTCGGAAATATATGGCGCAGATATAAAAACCAGGGATGATGTCATCCCGTATGCAAAGAAACTTAAAGGAGCCGGTGCGGTAAATGTACTGGTTTCTCTCGGTGAAAACGGCGGTGTGCTGATAGATGAATATGACGCAGTCCGGTCGCTCCCTGCGCCTAAAGGAAAATGCATAAACTTTGTAGGTGCCGGTGACGCCATGATTGCGGGTTTTCTCTCTGAAATCACAAAAGGCGGGGACTATGCCTCCGCCTTTGTGACTGCAATCGCATCCGGCAGTGCATCCGCATTCTCGGAGCACTTTGCCTCTGCCGAATTTATTTATCAGCTAAAGAAACTAATCTTGTCTGAAAGAGCCTGAGCCATACTTCTCATCTGCTCCGACTCACCCTTTGTACCGTCTACACCTGTTGCAACATCCTGAACTGATGCAGATACCTGCTCAGCAGATGCGGCATTTTCTTCTGAGATAGCTGACAGGTCTGTGATATTTCCGAGGATGGCATCCTTTTCCTGATCAAGCACTTTTGCATCATCCGATACTGCATTGATCTGATCAGCCACTTCCGCAACAGCCGCGCTTAGCTCGTTCATGCCGTCCGTTACTCCCGATACGAGGAGTTTCTGATCTTCCATCATCTTCTTGGCATCAACTGCCATATCTGCACATTCCTGTACTCTTGTGACCACGTCGTGTACTGACTTGGCGATCTCACCTGCAGACTTGTTGCTCTGCTCTGCAAGATCCCTGATATTGTCAGCGACAACTGCAAATCCTCTGCCCGACTCTCCCGCTCTGGCTGCCTCTATTGATGCATTGAGGGCCAGGAGATTGGTCTGGCCTGCGATGGCCGCAATTGTGTCAGCCGCATTTTTAATATGCTCAACTGCTTCATTACAGCTCTCTGCCTGCCTTGCAATGTTTGCGATGGCATTAACGGAACGATCGTTGCTCTCATTTACCTGATTCATCTTGTTGAGAGCATTTTCATTATTGGTACGCATCTGGGCTGCTCTTGTTGCCGCCATGGAAGATACGCTTGATATATTTTCAATTGATTCACTCATTCTGATCATTGCGGAATTTGCATCCTGCACATTTTCTGCCATGGTCTGAGCTGTTGTAGACATCTGCTCGATAACATTTGCGATCTGGTTTGCACTGTCAGCGCTGTCTCCTGAGAGCTGGTCTACTCTGGCAACAGCTTCCCCGAGATCCTGGGATGTACTGTAGATGGCGCCGATCGCCTCAGTGAGTTCCGCCTGGAGTACGTTGAGGGACTGTCCTACATCATTAAACTCTGTACATGCAGATGTAATACTTCTCCTTGAGCTGATATTACCCGATGCCATCATCTTGATATGCTCCGCAAGCTCCATAAATGTGCCTGAGAGTTTCTTTGAAATCAGGAATACCAGGGTTCCGAATACCAGAATACATATAACAGATGCCATCAGAACAATATCAGCTACAGAATTCTGCATTCCGGTAATGGAATCCATCGGTGTACCGGCAAATGCCATACCCCATACGATGGTCTTCTCATCATCCGCATAAACCGGAGTGTAATATACAATATACTTAACCCCTCCGATCACAAGATTCTGGGTTGTAAAATCCTCGCCCTTGCTTACTGCCTCCCATACTTCCGGTGAAGCCTGAGTACCCTCATTCCACGAACCGTCCTCATTCTTAAGGGATGTCAGGAATCTCGTATCACCTTCAAAAAGTGTCAGATCGATTCCGGTTGACTCCTTGAGCATCTGGACATATTCATGATCCTCATACTCCTCGTAATCAACGTAACCGTTTGCCCTTACATCGTAGGCAAAATATTCGCCGAGAGAAAGAGCCGCAGCTCTTAACTTCTCTGTCTCAACCTGAGTTATTTCAGCTTTGCTGACATTAGATGCGGTTATGATGATAAATACCGCAAGTAGTGTCATCGGCAACAGACCGATCATCAGATTAAGGACACTAAATTTAATAGTTTTTTTCTTGCCCATAGAAACCTCCTGGTTTATTTATAACATTTCCCCAATATTATAGCATATCTCCGCCAAAATATGTGCAAAAATATCAAAATAAATCCTATTATTATGATAGGCAATAATGGTAAAAAAAAAGAGAGGTTACCCTCTCTTTTTTACTCCCTGAATACCGACACCCGCGGCAGCCAGGAATATCTTTCCAAGCGTCCAGAGTGCTTCCGGTGCATTAAGCATAAATGACATATCATACGGGAATACGGTCATTATCTGTCTTAAGTATTCAACACCCGCAAATCCTCCGATAACTGCCGTGACAACTACTATCACCAGTCGCTCTGCCTTTACAGACAGGAAAGCGATAAGCATTGCAACGATGACACCTGCGATACCTGAGAAGATCATGAATGTCGTATCATTCACATCAAGCTCTTTTGCGATCATCAGCACAATTGATGCTGCCAGATGCTTCTGGGCAAGATGATATGCCGCAATAAATATACCGGCCCGCACAAAGTGCCATGCCAAAGCTCCGAGTATGAGACCTATAACAGTCTGTCCGATAAGCATCTCCTCGTTTGTCAGATTGAAAGAAAGCAGTATCGAATGGGAAAATGTATATCCCACAAAGAAACCGATGAGCGCAAGCGCCATTTTGTAGATACCGTATCCTTCAAAACAGATAAAGCATGCGATTATCAAAAGAATCACATAAAAGATGGGCCCGTCAAATGACACGCTCACAAGCTGCCTGATTAAATCCTTAAGCGGCGGAAGGGCAGCGTCCGTCGAATAAGTTACCTCATCAAATAACATAATTTGATCCTCCTTATACTTTTAAGACAACACCATACGGTCGCTGACAGAATCTCTGCCTGCAACCTCCTCAAATTTATGTAAAAGGTCTTCAACAGTGAGCTTTGCCTTTTCTTCGCCCTTGACATCAATAACTATGCGCCCTTCATTCATCATTATAAGTCTGTTTCCGTGGGCGATGGCATCTCTCATGTTGTGTGTGACCATCATTGTCGTAAGATTATGCTGTTTTACTATCTTATCAGTAGTCTCAAGTACCTTGGCTGCAGTCTTTGGATCAAGAGCTGCCGTATGCTCATCGAGGAGGAGGAGCTTGGGTCTCTTCATCGTAGCCATGAGGAGGGTTAGTGCCTGTCTCTGACCACCTGATAAGAGTCCGACCTTTGCAGTCAGTCTTTCCTCGAGTCCAAGGTCAAGTGTCTTTAATATCTCTTTATATTGTTCACGCTCTGCAGCTGTGACACCCCATCTGAGTGTACGCTGTTCTCCACGTCTCGCTGCCAGCGCCATATTCTCGTCAATCTGCATATCGGCTGCTGTTCCTATCATGGGATCCTGGAATACGCGGCCGAGGAACGGTGCTCTCTCATGCTCCGAGAGTCCCGATACATCATTTCCGTCTATGACGATTGCTCCCGAGTCAACGGGCCAAACGCCACATATCGCGTTCATTATTGTAGATTTACCTGCACCGTTACCACCGATAACAGTACAGAAATCACCATCATTTAGTGTAAAGCTGACACCGTTAAGTGCCACTTTCTCGTTTATGGTCCCGGGGTTAAATGTCTTGTGAATATCTATTACTTCAAGCATTATTCTTCCCCCTTTCCTGAAATGATTCCGCTCTTTTTGTTTTCCCTTGCAACTTTGTGGAATGAGTTCTTCTTTTTCTCCTTTAAGTAAGGCACTGCGAGGAATGCCGCAACGACGATGGCTGTTAAGAGCTTCATATCATTTGCGGGGAACTTGAGCCAGAGCACGAGCACGTATACGAGATAGTAAATAACGCCTCCGACTACCACAAAACCAAGCCTTAGGATAAAACTCATGCCCTTTTTAAATATGGACTCTCCGATAACCTCTCCGATTATAACCGCAGCGAGACCGATAACTATGGCACCGCGGCCCATGTTGGCATCGGCAAATCCCTGGAACTGGGCCAGGATACCTCCGGCAAGAGCTACCATACCGTTGCTGAGTGCAAGGGCGAGAACCTTCATACCATCTGTATTGATACCCTGGGCTCTCGACATCTTGGGGTTGATACCCGTGGCACGGATCGCAGAACCCTGCTCCGTGCCCAGATACCAGTAAAGTATACTTATTAAGATCGCACAGAATACGACCATTATGATTATTGTCCTCGAGAGGTAACGGGCATTTGACGTGATATGCAGTGTCACCAGGTTGACGTTGATCGCCTGATTTGACTTTCCGCCCAGTAATTTAAGGTTGACTGACCACAGGCCCAGCTGAGTCAGGATACCTGCAAGTATATCGGGAATACCGAATAACGTATGAAGTAAACCTGTCGCAAGTCCTGCTGAAAGTCCTGCTGCAAATGAAACTATAAGTGCAACCTCAGGATTGCATCCTTTCATAATCAGCATGATACATACTGCGCCACCTGTCGCAAACGATCCGTCCACGGTAAGGTCTGCAAAATTGAGCATTCTGAATGTCATAAACACGCCGAGTGCCATGATACCCCATATCAGTCCCTGAGCCACTCCGCCCGGGCATGCTCTTAAAAGTGCAGTCCCATCAAGTGAAAATATATATCCTGTCACCTGTCTATATCCTCTCTTTCAATAAACGCTAATTAGTTTGCCTCGTAGCCTTCAGGCATCTCCATGCCGATAGCTTCAGCATAGGCAGCATTGTACTTCTTTGTAGTAGTAGATGCTGTCTGAACGGGCATTGTTGATACATCTGCTCCGTTTGTAAGGATTTCTACAGCCATCTGACCTGCAGCATATCCTATATCATAGTAGCTGATTGAAAGTGTAGCGAGACCACCGGCCATCATCATATTTTCCTCACCGCAGATTACAGGGATACCTGCAGGCTGGCAGATGTTGGAAACGATTGTCATGTTAGATGCTGCTGTGTTGTCTGTAGGGATATAGATAGCATCACACTCAGCTACTGCTGATGTGACAACTGCCTGCATATCGTTAGAGTCAGCAAATGTGTACTCACCGTAAGCTATACCGTCCTCATCAAGGAACTTTTCAATCTCTGTAGCCTGGTAAGCTGAGTTAGCCTCTGCTGAGCAGTAAATGATACCAACCTTTGTAACCTCGGGTACGAGCTCAAGGATCATGTCCTCCTGCTGATCAAGGGGTGCAAGGTCTGATGTACCTGAAACATTCATGCCTGTTGTGCCTGACCATGACTCAAGTGCAAGTGCTGTAGCGTAATCTGTAACTGATGTACCGAGAATGGGAATAGAATCTGTTGCAGATACTGCTGCCTGAAGTGCAGGTGTAGCATTAGCCATGATGAGATCATAGTTGTTTGAAACAAATCCTGTTACGATTGTTGTACATGTAGCAGAATCGCCCTGTGCATTCTGTAAATCAAATGTAACGCTGTCGCCGAGTGTCTCTGTAAGAGCATCCTCAAATCCCTGAGTAGCTGCATCAAGAGCATCGTGCTGAACGAGCTGGCAGATACCTACTGTATAAGTAGCTCCGTCTGCCTGTGCACCGTCGTTTGCGCCTGCGCCTGCGTCAGTATTGCCTGCAGGCTCGCTGCCGCATGCAACCATACCAAATACCATGGCACAGCAAAGAAAAACAGAAAGTAATTTCTTTTTCATAATAATAAAATCCTCCTAAGAATATAGATAAACATATAAATTTTACCTTAATGATATAAAAAAATCAACAAACAAAAACAGGGGTACCTGCCCCCTGTTTTTCATTAAAATAACCTTATTTAGACAGTTTCTTTTTGAGTCTGCCCTGCGGATCTGTAATGAGGAGATTTACTACCCAAATAACCAGTGCCAGTGCCAGAACCGCCATCCCGAGGAATGCATCATTCAGCATATCCATGGGTGCCTGATTAAAGTACTCTGCTTTTAGCTCTGCAAATTCAAATATTGCATCCACAAACCACATGATCGATGCTCCCCAGAGCATCAGGCTAAGGAAATCAAGCTTATAATCTCTGTCTTTTTCCTTATACCACACGGCAGTAGTGATTACCGCCGCGATAACCGTTATTAATAATGTCATTTCTATTTCCCCTGTTTATATAATTATTATACTTATAAATCTTTTGCTTCGTTCGAATCCCCTGATACGATCTTATCAGCCACTCTGCACATTGCAAACCATACGATGGTGACCAGGACAGCCATGCTCACACCGACAGTTGCCATCTCCTTAAACATCTCCGCCATATCAGCCGGATCGTTCATGGCCGTCAGAAACGGGAACCACGGAACTATCTCGCCGTGCCATATATGTTCAAACAAAAGGAGGACTGAACCTCCAAGAAGGAGATTGCTGAGCCATTTAAGTTTTCTGCTGAGTGGGATCTTTACATCTGACGTAACCGCTTCACTTAATTCATTACTCTCCGCAAGTTTTACTTCTTTTTTAAGCTGTGATGATTCCATCACCTTTACTACAGCAGCCTCTGCCACTGATACGAGAAAACATGCCATTTGTTTATCCTCCTGTTACTCATTGTCTTTCAGCATCATTTTTGAGCCATTTCTTATTTTTATACATTGCGACATCCGCTCTGTCAAAGATATCTTCAACCTTTTTATCCCTGCCGGGTCTGAATTCGGAGCATCCGACTGCGACTACAGGTTTATCGCCTTCTCTTAGATTTTCTATTACCCTGGCTTTGATACCCTCGATGATAGTCTCTCTGTTATCATAATCATCACCCATCATCAGCACGACAAACTCATCTCCTCCGATTCTGTATACGGAACTGTGTTTGCAGGCATCGCATATTATCTTGCTTGCTCCCTTGATGTATTCATCCCCGACTTTATGACCGAGAGTATCATTTATCTTCTTTAAGTTATTCAGATCACATACAGCAATGGCAAAGCCGGAAACATATCCCATATCCATCGCATACTGGAGCTGATCTTCTGCTTCCTTATATGCGTTCTTGTTTTTGACTCCGGTCAGTTCATCCATTATGGCCTGAACCCTTGCATCCCTTAAGTCTTTGTTTACCGACTCCTCCCGGCGTACCTGGTCATCTATATCCTCTACTCCCACAATGAGGTGGTTTTTATCTCTCGCCCATATTATGGAGAGTTTCGTATGTCTGGCCTCACCGTTGATCACCAGTCTGTACTTGGCGATGTACATCTTTCTGCCTTCCAACTGCTTTAAGACGTACTCTTTGTTCATGACCCTCTTTACAAACTCTCTGTCGTCAGGGTATATCACCCTGTTTATATTTTTTTGAGTTTCCTCAAAAAAGTCCTCACCGGTCGTTGCTATATCAAGACTCTTGTATGCATCTGTTGCGGAAAACTCCAGATACCCGTTTGTCTCTATATTTACATAGTAAATAGTATTGTAGTATGAAGCGAGACTCTCGGCTATCTGTCCGAATATCTCATTCTTTTCATTTGCGTCATTGAGTTCCTTCTCAATCTCCGCCTCTCTGCTCCTGTCCTCCACACAAAAGAGGAAATACTTCCTGTCCTTTGTGTACATGGCATTCATCCTGGTATAGACAAGCTCGTCGTTGAGCATAATCCTGTAATCCAGGGATATGACACTCTTTTCCTCCAAAAGTCTCTGCAAATTTTTCTTGTTAAAAACTTCCTTTATCTTTTGTCGGTCCTCACTGTAGATTACACGAGCTGCATTTAACGTCGAATCCTCAAAAAACTTGTTACCTTTTCTGGGTACATCGAGTATATCGTACATATTGGTAGCTGATATCTGTACATATTTATCAGTCTCGGCATCAACATAAAAGATAGTACTGTAATGCTCTGCCAGCTGAACAGCTATCTGGTTATACTTTTCTCTTTCTCTCTCAAGTCTCTTTCGCTCTTCGCTAAACTGAACTTCCTTATCAATATTGATCACACCGAGGACCAGATACTCATCCTGCTTTGTGTCATTAACTCTCATGACACGGAGTCTGTGCCATACAGGTTTACCGTCTATCATCAGACGGTAATCTATGCTCTTCATCTCACCGTTTAATAATTTTTTAAACAGATTTGTTTTCTGAATATCCGTGACAAAAATATGCCTGTCATCCTCGTAAACAAGATTTTCCGAATCCGTGATCAGATCGGCAAAAAAATCTACACCTTTCTTGGCTTCCACGAGAATGTGATGATCGGCATCCACAGCATATCCTATATACTCATTGGTAACCGCATTGACATAAAAGACATTGGAATAGTCAACGAATAATGCTTCTGCTATTTTAGAAACAATCCCATCATGACCCGTCATGCAAAATCTCCCCTGGTTAAACTCACTTTTCCCTATACTTTATACAAAAACAGGTGGGTATTATGCCCACCTGCAAACCCTCCATTATATTCTATCATAAAGTCAGTTTTTTATCATCTTAAATTTCTCCAAAAATACACATATTAAGGCAGCCGCCAAAAGGCTTATCATCATGGAAAAAAGCCCCGGAAAAAGCATTTTGCCCTCCCCGATCCTGTCATAATTGGCAAAGCCTGCCAGGATACCGGGGCCTGCATTATTCACGCCATGCATGATGGCTGCCGGCCATACGGAACCGGATTTAACAGTAACAAATGTTAGTATCATTCCCATAAGTGTACACATAATACACATTTCCAGTATTCCCACATACGGAAATCCGGGATAATCCGTACCGAAATTGTGACCGATACATGTAAGCGGCGCATGCCAGAGTCCCCAGATAATACCGCCGACTATTACTGCTTTGCCTTTACCCATCAGTTTCATGAGTTTCGGCATCATATATCCGCGCCAACCGGCTTCCTCTCCAAATGCGGCAAAAGAGAAAAAGGTACCGGATACGATCGCTGCAACCGGAAATGCAATGAGTTCTCTTTTCGAAATTTCCAGTTCCATGTAATAACCGGGATCGTATAAGCCCGAAACAAGCAGCAATTCCAGACCTATTCTGAGCTCCGAATAAAACCACGGAAGCAAAATAGCCATGATATAGAGAATAATCTTCCTGTCCTTAAGATTTATCCCAAACATCAGTGGATTATCACCTTTTAATGAATACCCCTCTTTTGTAATCTTCCTTGTAAGCATATTTGCAATAAAAGGAAACAGCATTCCGAGAGCCACAAAACTCTGCTTATATGATCCGATACTCTCCCATGTTTCTCCGGGTTTAATAAATACAAAGAACCACGCCCATGCAAGTCCGAAGGAAAGGGCAAGATATATGAGCAGGGACTTTAAGTCCTTTTTCTTATCTGTTTTTTTCTCATCAATCATAGCTGACCTCCTTTCTGCTCATAGCCTTGCACGTCCTTTTATAAGAAGAGTAATAAATCAAAAGAGATATGACCGGTGAGAGGATTTCAAACATCATAAGCTCAAATGAATGATCTTTACACCATTCTATAATTTTTTCAAGATCCAGCTTTTCCAAAACTGTAAGATCCCCGAAAAACAGATATCCGACAACAAACAGTCCCACTCCCAGTTCAACTGATATTTTCACCATCATGGCTTTATCCCTGCCATGGACAATAAACATCCTAAGATCACAGCCTGCCAGTATAAGCGCCGCGCCAAACATCGCAAGAGACATCAGGGTTCCAAAGGAAAACATATCATTTATATATTCCCACTGGGAAAAGCCGCTTCCCACAACAATCCATAGAGAATTTAGAGACAAAAATATATATGTCGCAATCCCGATAAAAATAAATTTAGATGCGAAATAAGCATTCTTATCAATTGGCATTGCAAAAATATAATTCCTGATCTTGTTTTTCTCCTCATCTCTGGTAATATCGATCACCAGCCTGCCGAGCAGTGCAATAGAAAAGGCAAAAAGAAAAATCCATCCCATCCAAAAAAACAGGTCAAACTCATTAAATTCCCTGCCATCTTGATCAACCAGTGTATACCCGACCGGATTAATGATTTCCGGAAAAACAACTCTGAGCACGGTGTATATGACAGTCATGATTATGAGGCTTGTTACGACCAGTTTACCTTTAACAAGAACAAAGTCTTTATATAAAAGTCCTCCCATCAGATCACCCCTCTCTTTTTATCTGCAATCACATAAGAAATGCAATAACTGACAGCCATAATAATAAGAGCTGTAATAAGCAGAATATACGACTTCTGTTTTATAAAGGTTATGAAATCCCAGAAATAATCAGTACTCATCCCGCTGTCTCCCGTATCGTCAAGAGCAATTATAGCGATCAGAATATCCTTTAATTTATTGAAACGAAGGATCACGTATATTAAAACCATGCAAAGGAGTGACAGTATCATGGCAACTGTCTCTCTGCCCTTTCCAAGCAGTATGCAGTATAAAATCACAAGAGCACTGTAGATACACATAAGTGACGATGCGGATATAATGATACCCACAAAATCCGCAAACGAGATAATATCTGTCAGCACTGACAAAATAAAAGCAATGATCACATCTATTACTGCGCCTATTCCAAACAGTGTAAATATGGTTATAAACCTGGCTGTAAGCCTTTTTCTTACAGAGAGGGGGAGTATACCCGCGACCTTTTCAAAGCCTGCCTGTCTGTCAGCAATAAAAACATTCAGTAAATCGCCTACAGATGCAAGGGGCACAAGCATGAAAAGGGCAAGTGCCAGGGTTGCAATGTTGTTAATTTCAAAAGCTTCCATCTGATTGTCGGCAATTGCCCTGGCATTTGCCGAAGCGATATTGCCAAATCGTGCGCTTAAAACATACATTATGCCAACAGCCAGTACGCCTGCAACCACAAATCCAAAGACCCTCAATTGTTTTCGAAGGCACATAATATCTTTTATAATAAGCCCCTTCATACGATCACCTCTTTCGGTCTCTGTTTACGTAATGGATCATGATCTCTTCGAGAGCCGGCTGTTCCATAACCATCTCCGGATACAGTTTCCTCGCAGACTCCCTGTCATTTACGAGTATTTCCTCTCCGTAGGGACCATGATCCGTATTGACGATCAGCGACTCACTGATTTCCTTAAGTTCATCTTTTCTGCACTTTAAGAGGCCGTGCTTTTCCAGTATCTCATCCTTGTTGCCTGAAAGTATGATCCTGCCGCCGTCGATAAATACTACTTCATCAGCAATCTTTTCGAGATCTCCTGTGATATGTGACGACAAAAGGATCGTATGATCCTCCTCAACAACAAAATCACGGAATATCTCAATCATCTCGTTTCTCACGATAGGATCAAGTCCACTTGTCGGTTCATCCATCACAAGAAGTTTTGCATGATGGGAAAGGGCCACGGCTATCTGCAGTTTCATCCTCATACCCCTTGAAAAAGACCCGCACTTCTTTTTTGAAGGAAGTGAAAATTCTTTAAGATAATTAAAGAATGCTTCCTCATCCCAGTTTTTATAGATGTTTTTCATCATGATATTTATGTCCCTGCCTGTCATAAATTCATGGAATCCCATCTCATCGAATACGACACCGATATCCTCACGAAGCGATGCGCTATCCTCATCAATCGATCTGCCAAAAACCTTTATGTCACCACTTTTCCTCATAAATCAGAGTGAGCATCTCCGTCAGTTCCCCTTTTGAAACCTTACCGAGAATCGCTTTATCAACTGCCTTTTCCAAATATTCCTCAATGGCAAACATCATGTTTTCCTTGACGATGTCACTGTTAATACCCTTTACAAAGCTTCCTTTTCCGGTGACCGATTCTATAAATCCGTCCCGTTCAAGATCCTCGTATGCTCTCTTTGTTGTGATAATGCTGATCTTCAGATCCTTGGCCAGTACACGCATAGACGGAAGGGCGTCCCCCTCTTTAAGGTCCCCTGTCATGATCTGACTCTTGATCTGTTCCTCAATCTGTTCGTAGATAGGTACTCCCGAACTGTTGCTTAAAATAATATTCATATGAATTCCTCTTTGCCCTGCGGAAAAAATGGGCATTTTCTCCCGCATCAATAATTAATTATTGTATATATCCAATATATACACTTTATATACACTTTGTCAACAATAAAATACGTAAAAAAGACAGACCCTTTTTCAGGTCTGTCCTCATTGACAAAAACTAATATTAATTAATTATCAGCTTTATTTGTCTCCATGATCTCATAGAGGAGACTGTACAGCATCTTTGCCTTTTCCGGTGACAGTCTCACGCATCCTCCAACTTTTAAGGGGATGTCTTTAGCTTTTTTCTGGAGCTCTCTTCCCTCTTTTGTGAGTGTGACTGTAACAATACGCTCATCATTTTTGCTGCGCTGACGTGTTAAGTATCCTTCCTGCTCCATCTTTTTAAGGAGCGGAGAAAGTGTACCGTTATCAAGCATCAGTCTGTCACATATCTCACCTACAGGCACTCCGTCCTTTTCCCAGAGTACGAGGAATACAATGTACTGGGTATATGTAAGTCCCAGCTCTTTAAGATGCGGAGTATACAGGTTTGTAATACTTCTGGCTGCTGCATAAAGCGGAAAGCATAACTGGTTTTCGAGTTTCATCGCCTCGCGATAGTCGTATGCCATAATTATCTTTTTCCTTTCAGAATTACCTAGCAATCTGCTCTGCTATTTATTTTATATAAAACACTGAAAGTTAGTCAATGATTATTTTACTATTTTAAGCCTATTCCAAGCCCGATCAGTCTGACTAAAAATGCTGCTATCCATGCCAGTGCACACTGCCAGAAAACAACGGCGACTGCCCACTTTGCACCAAGTTCTCTCTTAATTGATGCGATGGCGGCCACACACGGTGTATAGAGGAGCGAAAAGACAAGGAGTGATGCTGCAGCAAGTCCCGTCATGGTAGCTGTAAGATTACCTGCAAAGAGTATCTCAAGAGTTGATACCACACTCTCCTTGGCAATAAATCCGCTGATGAGGGATGTACATATCCTCCAGTCTCCAAGTCCAAGGGGTGCCATAACGGGAGCTATGAGTCCCGATATCATCGCCAGAATAGAGTCTTTGGAATCTGAAACCATATTAAGTTTTAAATCAAAACTCTGCAGGAGCCATACGATGATGGTCGCGATCATGATTACGGAAAATGCTTTTTTCAGGAAGTCCTTTGCCTTCTCCCAGAGCAGCATTCCTACATTCTTTGCTCCCGGTATCCGGTAGTTTGGCAGTTCCATGACAAACGGAACAGCCTCTCCCTTAAAGAGTATGCCCTTATAAATAAATGCCACAAATATACCTGACACTATGCCAAGGAGATATAGTCCGACCATTATGAGGCCGCCCCTGCCCGGGAAAAACGCATTGACAAAAAAGGCATATATGGGGAGCTTTGCCGTACAGCTCATAAAAGGTGTCAGGAGTATTGTCATCTTTCTGTCCCTCTCACTTGGCAGTGTACGGGTCGACATCACGGCAGGAACAGTACATCCAAATCCGATAAGCATGGGCACGATACTTCTGCCCGACAATCCGATACGGCGCAGGAGCTTATCCATAAAAAACGCAACCCTTGCTATATATCCGCTGTCTTCAAGGAGCGAGAGGAAAAAGAATAAAGTCACAATAATAGGCAGGAAGCTGAGCACACTGCCGACACCGGCAAATATGCCGTCCACAACAAGGCTCCTTAGTCCCTCGTTGACTCCGAGGGATACAAGGCCATCAGATACCAAAGCAGTAAGGGCGTCAACACCCATCTCAAGGAGTCCCTGAAGCCACGCTCCTATCACATTAAATGTGAGCCAGAATACCATAGCCATAATGCAGATAAATGCAGGGATAGCCGTATACTTTCCCGTCAGGATGGTATCTATCTTTTTACTCCTTATCCGCTCCTTGCTCTCCCCCGGCTTATGGACAGCTGCCTTACATACTTTATGTATAAATGTAAATCGCATATCGGCTATGGCTGCCGCCCTGTCAAGGCCGCCTTCCGATTCCATCTGGAGTACGATATGCTCCACCATGTCTTTTTCATTTTCATCAAGATCAAGGAGAGTCATTATCTGCTCGTCCCCTTCTATCACCTTGGATGCTGCAAATCTTATCGGCAGTTTTGCCCTCTTTGCATGGTCTTCTATAAGATGACTGATCGCATGCAGCGCCCTGTGAACAGCACCGCCCTTGTCATTCTCATCACAGAAATCCTGGCGGAGAGGCTTTTCCCTGTAATGGGCCACATGAAGTGCATGTTCTATCAGCTCATCCACACCGGAATTTTTTGCTGCAGATATGGGCACCACCGGTACACCGAGCATGGCCTCCATATCATTGACGTATACCGTACCGCCGTTTGCAGCCATCTCGTCCATCATATTGAGAGCCACGACCATGGGCACATTCATCTCGAGGAGCTGCATGGTCAGATAGAGATTTCTCTCTATATTCATGGCATCGACAATATTAATGATCGCTTCCGGGTTTTCATTCAGCACAAAATTTCGGGATACTATCTCCTCCTTGCTGTATGGCGACATTGAATAAATACCCGGCAGATCCGTGACGAGTGTATTGTCATGACCTTTTATCTGTCCGTCTTTCCGGTCTACAGTCACACCCGGAAAATTACCCACATGCTGATTAGAGCCGGTGAGCTGATTAAAGAGGGTCGTCTTGCCGCAGTTCTGGTTACCGACGAGTGCAAAATGAAGAATGGCATCATCAGGTAGCGGATCGCCGCTTCCCTTAGGATGAAATTTTCCGCCTTCACCAAGACCGGGATGCTCTGTTTTTTTATGTTTTTTCTTTTCAGCTTCGCCCTGTTTTTTTTCTTTCAGAGGTTCAATATCTATCCGCTCTGCATCTGCAAGGCGCAGCGTCAGTTCATATCCGTGTATCAGCAGTTCCACCGGGTCTCCCATCGGAGCGTATTTTACTACGGTGACTTCTGCTCCCGGTATCACTCCCATATCGAGGAAATGCTGCCTCAGCGCTCCCTCCCCGCCTACTGCTTTAATTATTCCGGTTTTTCCGGGCTGTAATTCTTTTAGTGTCATAGTTTAATCCCAAATAAAAAATGTGTTAGCCTCAACTAACACATTCTATCACATCTTTTTAATAATGTATAACAGGTTTTATACAGTGAGTATTTCCAGGAGTCTGATCCTTTTTCCAAATCCGGATTCCTTTACTGTGTTTATCAGGATTTTATACGCCCCGGTGATTATACCGACCTCTTCCTCCCCGGGCATTGCATCGTTATATATGTACGCTTCATATATCCCGATAAATCCAAGGGCATCGGCAGGTACTCTGCCGGCTATTCTCTCTGAATATTCCTCCAGGGTCTCCCCGGGACTTATCTCAAATCCAAGGATTTTTATGATGTGCATATTTTTTCTGTACATTGTGACAAATTTATCTTTGTCACTCATATTCATATATTTAATCTTCTTAATCAGTATGATCAGTCCGGCCAGGGTACATGCTGTTCCAATGGCAGAGACAGCAAAAATAAGAACAGCTTTCCAATGGAACGGACTGTTTTCTTTCCCATCCTCCCGGTTCATCTCGGGAATATAAATATCAGGTTCCGATACTGATTCTCCCTGATAATCTGTTTCGGCTTCGGCATCATCTGTCTCCAGAGTAGTTTTCCATCGCTGGGTTATCTTATATCCGGGTGTCGGTTCAAACGGGATCCAGCCAAAGCCTTCCATATAACATTCCGGCCATGCATGGGCTCTGTCCGCCGGAACAGATACAGTATTATATTTATCGGACTTAACCCTGAACCCCTGGACGAATCTGGCAGGGATACCCTCTGCCCTTGCGAGGAGTACAAATGCAGTGGCATAGTGGGTGCAGTATCCTGTCTGTGTTTCAAATATCAGATAATCAAGATACTCTGACGGTGTATCCACATCCCCCGGCATTTCGCCCGGAGTTTTTGAGTATGTCATTGAAGAAAGAAGGGCCTCGATTCTCCTTAACTTTTCAATATCACTGTCTGCGCCCTCAAGGAGTTCGTCAAGATATGCGTTCATTTCCGGTGAGATTTCAGTCTCTGGCAGATATATTTCACGCATCTTTTCCCTGTACTTAAGATATGCATCATATGAATACATGGGCGAATCCGAAAGTCTGTTATTTATGAGTATTTCATCCCATATATATCTGTCATCTTCACAACGTTTTGCCATCAGTTCTTCAAATACCGGGCTGTCGCTGTTTATGTAATAATAATTCACATCGTACGAATCATCATATACAAGCATCCTGTCAAACAATAAATCACCGCCGGATTCATAAACATTTATATCAGTATATGCAGGTGTGACCCCCGTAGTCTTGCACGGTGCAAATACGTGGGAAGACTCCATATCCTTTATGTTTACCGTGATAAAGCCGCTCCTGTAATAATCATAATAAACAGCATCTTCTGCCAGAGCCACACTATATTGCAGTTCCAATATATCCATGACAGAATCATATCCCGTCTCTGTATATGACTTTATCCACTCCGTTCCCGTATATGTATCAAATGTCTTTCCGCCCAGATAAAGACGCAACGGTGCATTGGCTCCAAAAGAGATATCCATCACTGTTTTGTCACTGCTTTTTATATCACCGTCAAATCCTGTATCCTCTGCAAATCCTATGAAAGCATCACCGTAATCAGTCTGTTTTCCTCTTGATAAATATCTCTCCAGTTTATCAATGTTCTCTTTTGCAAATTCCGCAATACGCATCACAAAGGCCCAGTCATACGGCTTATCTGATACAGGCATGATAAAGATAACGCCTGTCAGAATTATGATAAACGGAGATATAAATACAAGATGACACTTATGCTCTGTGCCACCTTGTTTCTTCCAGTGAAGCTGTATCTCATCTGCGAGCACAACAAATGCAAAGCCAAACGAAAAAGCACATATTGTCTTTAACGGAGCATATCCCCTGAACATCGAAACCAGTAGGGATGCCAGGCCGGATATGGCCAGGATAATCCTGCCCGGTTCGGTAATGCAGATGAGTTTGCCGGCTATAAATGATATAGTGGCCACTGAAGCTATCATGAGCATCCCGGTAATGTCAATAATATATTTGTCATAGATAGTATCCGGCATCAGAAAATATCCTGCTGCCAGTATGGCCAGGATCGTACCTCCCGCGATAATCTTTCCGTCAGTCTTAAGATGAATGACGATCACACCTGCAATGGATATAAAAAGTGCGATAATACCTGCCGCCAAAAGTGGCATGGTGAAATCTCCATAAACGGCAAACCACAGGACAGACACAAGTGTAAGCGGTATGAGGTATAGGCTGTCATAAATCATCTTTATCATCACAGCGCCTCCTTAAGATCTGCTTCGGGATCTATAGCATACAGCCTGGTCCTTGGCAGGATACCGGGAGCAGATATTTCACTTGCACCTTCTCCGACCAGATATACCGCCACGGATATACTGCTTCTGTTTAGGAGTTTCATCAGATTCCATGCCTCCGGACCTGCTTCATGCAGTACCAGGATCACCATTTTGCTGTCCCAGATGCTGCTGATCTCAGAGAGAGATACAAACATTTCATCCTGCTTTTCCTTCTCACCGAATCTGTAGGATGAAATTGATCTATAAAGGTAATTAAAACCGTCGGTATCCCTGACTGATACAGATGCGATATTTTCCGAGTATGTATAGACATTTACAGGCGTATTATTATTCATGTAATACATTGCAAGAGCAATCACCGTCTCGCATATCTTATTTTCCATCGGGAGATAAATAGGCGGATCATCGGAATATCTCACCGGATCCATTACGATACCTATACCGTTTTTATCCTCACCTGTCAGTGTACGGACAAAGAGTTTTCCCTTTCCGGCACTGGCTTTCCAGTGGATCATGCGGGCGTCGTCTCCCGGCACATATTCCCTGACAACAGGATCCGGATTACACGGATTACTCTTTGAATCCACCGATGACGATTCATTTTCATCGACTGCATTTATACTGTCAGGTACTACAATCTTGGGTAATACAGTGACTCTGAACGGCTCTTTATTTTTATAGGTCATTTTGAAAATATTAAAAAAGTCACGGATAATGACCTCTTTTACACCAACCTCATATTCTCCCCTGTATTTGCACATGAGAGTCGTACGCTTCTTAATACCTGTCCGGGGCAAAAGCTCGTATTCTTCTTTATCATCAACACCTCTTATCTCCGAGAACGGGCTGTAAAACAAAATCCTTATGCTTGCGAAAGGAAACCTGTCTTCATTCTGAAGAGTAATATAAAAATCAGACGTCTGGCCTGCAACCACATGTCTGTTGTCCATCTTCTGGAATATCTTGAATCTTAAAAAGACAAGGAGAAGGTACAAAAAAGAAATAACGGGTACAAGAGTGACCGCCGTAAAGAAACCGTAGCTCACACTTCCGCCGTAAAAAGAAATCCCGATGAGGGACAGAATCCATAATATTATTAATATGATCCTGTTTCTGAGCATTTATTATGCCTCCATGGGAACCTTTACTTTTAAGACAAGGGATCTGATGATCGTATCGATGTTGTCTTTTCTGATCCTGGCCTCAGGAGTCAAGGTCAGCCTGTGATGAAGAGTATTTACCGCTACCTCCTTTATATCATCGGGCTTTACAAAATCCCTGCCCTCCATATATGCTCGGGCCTGGGCAGCTTTTGTCAGGTATAAGAGGGATCTTGTGGATCCACCGAGGACAAAACTCGGCTCTTTTCTCGTCATATCGATGATATCTTCCGCATAGGAAATGACATTATTATTTATGGCAATTTTAGAGACATGACTGCGGAGCTCCTCTATCTCCTCTGCGCTGCATACGGGAGCGATATCCTCCGGATTTTTTCCGTCCAGATAGTTTCTGACCATCCTGATCTCTTCATCCCTGTCCGGATATCCTAAAGAGAGGCGCATCATAAATCTGTCCATCGACGCCTCCGGGAGCGGGTATGTACCGATAAATTCAACAGGGTTCTGAGTCGCGATGACCATAAAAGGACTCGGCAGAGTATACCTCTTACCGTCTACTGTCACACTTCCCTCTGCCATGGCTTCAAGCAGAGCCGCCTGAGTTTTGGGCGATGTACGATTGATCTCATCTGCGAGGATGATCTGGTGCATGATAGCACCCTCCCTGTACTCAAGTTCAGATGTTTTCATATTGTAGACAGAAAAGCCTGTCACGTCTCCAGGCAGCGTATCAGGTGTAAACTGTATCCTGCCAAATGACATATCAACAGATTTTGCCAGTATCCTGGCCAGAGTAGTCTTGCCTACTCCCGGCACATCCTCAAGGAGTACATGACCTCCTGCAAGCATACATATCAGGAGGTTACCTATGGTCTCCTCTTTTCCTACAAAGTATTCGCTTATCTGTTTTTTCAGTTTTTGAACTATATCGTCTTTCATATATATCAATACCTCCAAAGGCTATTTTCCCAAATCAATTTTAGCAAAAAAGTCCGTTAATTCCCAGTATTTCACGTGTACGCAAGTGCTCATAATCATTTTTTCAAATACTGCTTGACACATTATACTATGTGTCGTATAGTATTATGCAAAAGGAGGTATCTCATATGGAAAATCAAATGAAGCGCGGACTGCTGGATGTATGTGTGCTGGCCGCCATCAAAGACGAAGATTCCTATGGATACAGAATAGTAAAGGATCTGAGTCCCTATGTGGAGATATCGGAATCTACCCTGTATCCTATCCTGAGACGGCTCGAAACAGGACAGATGCTCACGGTTCACACGGCTGAGCACAACGGGCGACTGCGAAAGTATTATCACATCACCGACTCCGGCCATGAGAGATTAAAGCAGTTTGAAGATGACTGGAAAGAGCTGAATCATATTTACGAATTTGTCACAAGGGAGGAACGCCATGAGTAAGGCAGAATTTTTAACAAAATTAAGAGAGAGTCTAAACGGTCTCGCACCGGCTGACATAAATACGTCTATGGAATTTTACAGCGAGATCATCGACGACAGGATGGAGGAAGGTCTCTCTGAGGAGGATGCTGTAGCATGCCTTGGAAGCATCGATGATATAAGGGACAAGGTCCTTGAAGCTGTACCAATAACGAAAATCGTTAAAGAAAAGATCAAACCCAAGAAACCCATGGGTGCCCTGGCAGTCATCCTGCTCATAATCGGATTTCCACTTTGGTTTCCACTTGTCATTGCCGGATCAGCAGTAACATTTACCATTTACCTCGTATTCTGGATTTTGATCCTTTGTCTCATTGCAGTAAATTTCTCCGCACTGATATGTGGCGGTGCCCTGATTGTACAGGCATTTGTGCACGCATCAACTATTGCCGGCGGAATGTTCCTCTTTGGAATCGGACTGGCATCGTTTGGCGCGGCGATACTGCTCTTCCACGCATTTAAGGGACTGGCAAAACTTTTGATTGGTGGCAGCAAATTATTCCTGCTGGGCCTTAAGAAACTGTTTATATAAAAGGAGGAAACAGAAATGGCAAAGAAAGCATCTGTTTATATTGCACTCGGTTTAATAATCATCGGACTCGGTATTGCCTTTACAGGCATGAGTATGAAATCGTTTAGTTTTGATAGTATTTCTTCCGAGCCGCCTTATGAAGAAAAGACTTATGATGTCACAGAGGATTTTGACAACATAGACCTTTCAGTCGGTTCCGCCGATATAGAAATACTTCTCTCTGATGACGATGATACCCACTTTATCTGCTACGAAAACGCTAATAAAACCCACGACGTAACTGTTGAAGGGGACACATTAATAATCAAAGAGAAACAATTAAAGAAACTCCAGATTGGCTTTTATTTTGGAAACGAAAACAAGTCCAAACTGTATCTGCCCAAAGATGAATATGACGAATTCATCATTAAAGTCGGCAGCGGCGCTCTTGCCTTTGACAGCTTCTCATTTGCCTCGGTAAATGCCGAGGTCGGAAGCGGCGATATCACCATCAGGAACTGTGATGTGTCAGGTGATGCCGTTTTCGATACAGGTTCAGGAAAAGTTATTATCGAAAACTTTACATGTGATAACGGATCATTCAAAGCCGGCAGCGGTGATTATGAGCTGACAAATGTGATCTGCTCAGGCGATCTTGATCTGGAAGTCTCAAGCGGAGATGTGGAAATGGATAAATGCGATGCAGACAATATGTCTATTTCCGCAAGCAGCGGTACAATAGAAGGAACCGTTCTATCCAAATTCGATTACGAAATCTCTGTATCCAGCGGTGATACCAAGGTACCTGATAACGGAAATGACGGCACCTGCAAGATACAGGTCGGAAGCGGCGATGTCAGGATAGAACTTGCAAAGTAATGACAAAATTATAACCGGTATATAAATGATCAGGGGCAGCTGGCGCTGCCCCTTTTTAATTACTGTCTGTCAAAATATGCTTTTCCGTCACCCGGATTAAAGTATGTCCTGATATATCCGTCTGTTGAGAGGACTACAAATTCATTGGTCGACTCTAAGTAGTAGACTCCGTCTCCGTCCTCTGCTTCTGTTTTATAAAGTGCATCGGGATTATTAATAACTGCGGAAGCTGCTGCTTCGTATTCCTCCGGTGTTGAGAATCCCATTTCTTTGCCATGCTTTTCAAAGTGCTGGTCAAGGAGATCACTGTTTCTGAAGCAGTATGTTACCGTCTCCGCTTCATAACTATCTCCCTCAGAACTATCTTCTATGGCATTCTGATCGGATACTTCTTCTGATCCGACCTGATCGGAATTATCTTCCGCGACAGTTTGATCATCAGGTTTGTAGTCATCGATTGTATCATCTGCGGTTTTAAAATTCGCTACTATCAAAGCCGTAATGATACCAACTATAAACACTATTACTTTTATTATTGTCTGATTATTATTTTTCATTTTTATTATTCATCTCCATCGCCGTAGTCGTCATCTTCGATATCATCCGGATCTTCTTCATCCTCGTCGCCCATTTCTTCATCGATAGGGTCTCTCACTTTATCAATAAACCTCTCCTCACAGGCTCCGAACTCTGCGTAGTTTTCCCTGGCCTGATTTAATGAGACGTTATTGGCCCCGCCTTCATAATCTTCATCTTCATTCTGCTCTATGTCATTTTCCCAGTAGCAGACAGGGCATATATCATACTCGCTGTCAGGGCCTACCCGGAAAGTGTAAAAACCGCAACACGGACATTTTGTTTTCTTCTCATTACCCATAAAATGACACCTCCCAAATCACGCAAAATATAAACAACACTGCTACCGTCATTGATGCTCTCATTTTATATTCCGACTCAAACAATTTGTCTGTCACCGGCTTTATTAGTTTCATGACCATCAGGGCCATCAATCCAAACATACAACTGCTGACTGCAGAGATTCTGTTTTGAAAAGATAACGGCCAGTCCTCGTAAGTCCACAGTATCATATTAAATTTGTATTCCAAAATATATGATGATGCAAGTTCAAGAGCCGTCGTAAACATAGTACTGCCCACAAAAATACCGACGGGATTGCGTACTTTTCTGAATATCACAAGGAGCATCAGCATTCCAAATCCGTAAATCGGACACATGGGAAGATGGAGAATACCTCTGTCATAATATATGTTATACAAAATGCGTACACAGGCTATTTCATACATCCACCCAATCATTGATGCAGCCATGAACATGAACATGTATTTTGTTAAGAAAACTGTAATCTGCTCTCTCTTCATTTCATAATAATTATACTACAAATGCAAAAGCACTTTCCGAAATGTTTATATCCCGGAAAGTCTTTTAGCGCCCCGGAATATAAAAAACGCGATGTATTTTAACATCGCGTCATTTCTCTATACTGCATCCTCATATATCAGGATATTCTTGCCATGCTGTTTGCCGTAGTACATTCGCTCATCGGCTTTCTTTATTATCTCATCAGGCTCTTTGAATATATCTGCATTTTCCGCCAGACCGATTGTGATGGTGGCATCCACTCGTCTGTTAAAGAATATTGTCGGGTTTGACTCAATGCATTTTCGCAGATATTCCATCTTTTCCCTGGCCACGGCCAGATCGTAATCCTTCATCAGGATGATGATCTCCTCGCCGCCCCATCTGCATATATCACACCCGTGCATTTCCTTTTTTATGATCCATGTGATATGTCGCAGGACCTCGTCGCCACAGTCATGACCGTATGAATCGTTTATACGCTTGAAATTGTCTATATCACAGAATGATACACAGAAATGGGTAGGTGTATCACTTTTCATCAGGGACTCAACCACCGGCAGAAATCCCCTTCGGTTTAAGAGACTGGTTAAGGCATCTTCCTTGGCATCGGCAGAGAGCTTCTGATTCTTTTCCTCCAGGCTGACCATCTGGTATTCACTTGAGTAGATATAGATGACACTGTAAAAAATTACAGAAAAGATCATTACAAACGATGAAAAGATCATCAGGATCTTTTGTATGATACCAGACACCTCAAATATAGGCTTCACATCGGCAAGTCTCACATATAAAGTCACATACATGACATAGTTTGTCAGCAGGAGAAATACAATGATCCATCTCTGTTTTCCCTTAAACAGAAAGCATCCGAAATAAATAATGATGGGAACAATGGCACAGAGAAAACAAACCGATCCGCACTTCCATCCGATATAGTGGCATGACGCAATGACATAAACCGCCACCTCCAGGATCAGGCTGATATATACCGGCATGATGTGTCCAAATCTGCTGAGCACAATGCAAAACAGATAAACAATCACACTCATTATATTGATCTGAACAAGCGGTGTGACCTTTTCAAAATACATTAATGCCAACAGCGTCAGATGCACCAGACACATAATCACGATGGTGAACATGAAACTGTTGTGGACAAGAAAATGCATTGTTTTGTCAATAATATTTTTGTCCTTCAATGATACGATACCCCTTCAAACTTTTATTACCAAAATCCCAAGGTATATTACCCAAGGAAAATATTTCACTCATTATATCACTTTTGACTACTTATTGGCAGATGTATCATTTAGTGTCTCGTTCATACTGCCTGTCCGGTATCCCTTAATATCAAGGGCCACATATGCAAAACCTGTCTGTTTAAACATATCATAGACTTTCGTCCTGACATCCTCTTCCATGAAACGTCCAAATTCCGAAGGGTCAAGCTCTATCCTGGCCACATTGCCATGGATACGTACCCGCAGCTGATGAAATCCCATATCAAGCAGATACTGCTCTGCCTTATCCACCATACCGAGTTTTTTCTCTGTGATCTCCTCTCCGTAGGGGAATCTGCTTGAAAGACATGCAAATGACTGTTTCTCCCATGTAGGAAGTCCGAGATGCTTTGATATCATGCGTATCTCATTTTTTGTAAAGCCTATAGTCCTTAACGGGCTCTGTATCCCAAGCTCAGCTACAGCCATCAGTCCCGGTCTGTAGTCTCCGTTGTCATCAAGATTTGATCCCTCAACTATTTCCTTTATCCCTTCTCTCTCTGCCACATCACGAAACTTCTGAAAAAGCTCACGCTTACAGAGATAACAGCGGTTCTTTGGATTATGTGAAAAGCCTTCAATGCTGAGTTCTTCTGACTCTACGATGATCTGCCTGATACCATGCTCCTCGCAGAACGCTTTTGTCTCTTTTAATTCTCTTACGGGAAATGAACATGATGAGGCTGTCAGTGCCAGTACATTGTCTCCCAGGGCCTCCTTAGCCGCATACAGCAAAAATGTAGAGTCAACTCCACTGGAAAACGCAACTGCCACTTTTCCAAAAGAGCCCAGGTGTTTTTTTAACTCTTCATATTTATCAAGCAATTTATCATCAGTCACTAAACGATCCCTCCATACTGATAACCTGCGTCTGTAACTGCCTTTTTGACCAGTTCCATATCCACATCTTTTGACGAAGTGATTGTGACCGTATTGCCCTCATGGGAAGCCACAGCGCTCTCTATACCGTCAATTGCCTCAATTGCTTTTTTTACATGATTTTCACAGTGCTCGCACATCATACCTGTTACTTTAATGATCATCTTTTCTTTCTCCTTTTCGGAATTGTTTGTTTGTATATTTTCATTTTCATTAATTAATTTACCGCAAAACGCCTGCTTTATCTTTTTATCACGTCTGCCGTCATAAACTTTTATAAGATTTAAACGGAGTGCATTTGATACTACGCAAAAGCTTGAAAGGCCCATTGCAGCCGCTCCAAACATCGGATTCAGCGTCCATCCAAAGGCTGCCACGTAACATCCGGCTGCAAGAGGTATGCCGATCACATTGTAGAAAAATGCCCAGAAGAGATTTTCATGTATATTTCGCACCGTAGCCCTCGAGATACGTATGGCAGCTGCGACATCACGGATACTGCCTTTCATTAGTACTATGTCGGCTGCATCGATTGCTATATCCGTGCCTGCGCCGATTGCTATTCCTGTATCTGCTCTCGTGAGCGCCGGAGCATCGTTTATACCGTCTCCTACCATGGCTACACGGCCATGTTCCATGAGTTTTCTTACTACAGCTTCCTTGCCATCAGGGAGGACACCTGCCACCACTTCATCCACTCCGGCTTTATCGGCTACGGCCCGGGCAGTTATCTCATTATCTCCTGTCAGCATGACCACATGTATGCCCATATTTTTCAGTTCACTGACGGCAGCTGCAGAGTCTTCCTTAATGGTATCTGCAACAGCTATCATACCGATGAGTTCATTATCTTTTGCAAACAGGACCGGGGTCATGCCTTTCGCCGCCCACTTCTTTAATATCTCATCCTGAGCTTCCTGATATTTACCTGCAATGCCCAAAATATATCCGGCACTGCCACCGTAATACATGACATCATTTATTTTCGCCTTTATACCATTTCCGGATAAGACTTCAAATTCCGCTGATTCAGGTTTTCTCACTCCTCTTTCATCTGCATAGGCTGCAATCGCTTTTGCTATGGGATGCTCGCTCTTTGATTCAAGGGCATATGCCGTCTCCAAAAGCTTTTCACTGCTGTATCCGGGTGCCGGATATATTTCTGACACAGACATATTGCCTGTTGTGACAGTACCCGTCTTATCAAGTACCACGATACCCGTCCTGCCTGCCATCTCCATGGCAGCTGCGGTCTTATACAGGATGCCGTTTCTTGCGCCCACACCGTTACCTACCATTATTGCTACAGGAGTAGCGAGTCCCAGTGCACACGGGCAGCTGATCACGAGGACAGATACTGCTCTGGCCATCGCATATCCGAGTGTCTGACCTGCGATGAGCCATACGATAAACGTGACGAGTGATATTCCCATAACTACAGGCACAAACACGCCGGATACCTTATCGGCAATCTTGGCTATGGGCGCTTTTGTAGCTGCCGCATCACTGACCATACGTATGATACCGGCCAGTGTGGTATCCTCACCGACACGCTTTGCTTCGCATATCATATAGCCCGATGTATTGATCGTGGCTGCCGACACCATATCTCCGGGCTTTTTCCAGGCCGGTATACTCTCACCGGTCAGAGCTGACTCGTTTACCGCACTCTCTCCCTCAGTGACCGTACCGTCTACCGGAATACTTTCTCCCGGCCGTACCACAAATCTGTCTCCCGGTTTTACTTCATCTATAGGAACAGTTTCTTCCGTGCCGTCTTTAATGATAACGGCTGTCTTTGGAGCCAGCTTCATGAGTGACTTAAGGGCATCTGTAGTTTTTCCCTTTGATCTGGCCTCAAGAGTTTTGCCTACAGTAATCAGTGTCAGTATGGTAGCCGCGGACTCAAAATAAAACTGATCCATGTAATACATGACCATACTGTCGTCTCCATTCATTACAGCTCCGGTCATGGCAAAGAGTGCATATACACTGTATGCATACGATGCAGTTGCCCCCAGTGCCACCAGTGTATCCATGTTTGGTGATCTGTGGATCAGACCTTTAAAACCGCTTATAAAAAACTTTTGATTTATCACCATGATAAATCCCGCTATAAGCAACTGGTATAATCCCATTGCCACATGATTGCCTTCAAGAAATCCGGGCAACGGCCAGTTCCACATCATATGACCCATTGAGACATACATAAGGGGGATCAGCAGAATAACAGAAACAGTCAGTCTCTTTTTAAGTACCGGTGTCTCTGTATCTTTTAAAGAATCTTCATAGCCGCCTGATGATGCAGCCGATTTGTTATCTCTTTTCAGGCTCGCGCCATATCCCGCGCTCTCTACAGCCTTTATTATTTCCTCCGGAGACGCACTTCCCGCGACTCCCATTGAATTTGTGAGGAGACTGACAGCGCAGCTCTCCACTCCGTTTACGGCATTTACTGCTTTCTCAACTCTTGCCTGGCATGCGGCGCAGCTCATTCCAGTTACGTTGTACTGTTCCATACTGATATACCTTACACCCTGCTATCAGCTTCCGAACTGTTTTGCTACGAGTTTGAGATTATCCCTTATCGGCAGATGCTGAGGACATATCTTCTCACATTTGCCGCAGGCAATACAGTCTCCTGCCTTGCCATATACCTGAGTCAGTCTGTCGTAGTACTCACCCTGAGGCGTGAATCCCTTGTCCTTGTATTCCTGGAGCTCTGCATTGTAGAGTGAGAAATACTTGGGAATGGGAATATTTTTAGGGCATCCGTCCACACAGTATGCACATCCCGTACAAGGTATGGCTATACTTGAGTTGATCACGTTGGTTGCCATGTTTACTATATTGATTTCCTCATTACTGAGTGGAGTGAAATCTTTCATGTATCCTGTGTTGTCTGTCAGCATGTCCATATTGCCCATGCCTGAGAGAACCATCTTTACATTAGGCAGGCTGGCTGCAAATCTGATAGCCCATGAAGCAACCGACATGTCGGGATTATGATCCTTGAACAGTTTTTCAACTGCAGGCACCACATTGGCCAGAGTACCGCCCTTTACAGGCTCCATGACGATCACAGGCTTGTCATGCTTTACGCACACTTCATAACATTTCCTTGACTGTATTGCATCGCTCTCCCAGTCAAGATAATTAATCTGAAGCTGGACAAATTCAACCTCGGGATGCTCGGTGAGTACCCGGTCGAGGAGTTCTGCTCTGTCATGAAATGAAAAGCCCATGTGTTTTACGAGGCCTGCTTTCTTTTTATCCGCAAGCCATTCAAAACATCCGAATTTCTGATATTTTTTATAATGATCTTCTCCGACATCATGAATGAGGTAATAATCAAAATAGTCGACTCCTGTTTTCTCAAACTGAGTCTTAAACACATTCTCCATCTCATCTTCGTTTCCGAAAAAGCCGGCATGAAGCTTTGTTGCCAGTGTAAACTCATCCCTCTTATGTCTTTTTACAAGGGCTTCACCTGCAGCATCCTCACTCTTAAATCCACAATACATCCAGGCTGTATCAAAATATGTAAAGCCCTCGGATATAAAGTAATCCACCATTTTCTTGGTCAGTTCGATATCAATGTTTCCAAACTTTCCGGCAGTTGCCTGCTCGGGAAGTCTCATCATACCAAATCCCAGTTTCTTAGTTGACTCTCCAAAAACGTTTACCATGTGTGCCCTCCTTTTTTTACAGATTAAACCTCAAATATTGAGTGAAGCAAATATCATTAATCATAGGTAATATTATACCCCTTTTTATGGAGTTTTTCACAATTTTATCCCTTTTAAATTAAGAAATCCGAGAGTCTCCTCATACCGTTTTGACATGGCATTATGTGCGCCTTTTGGGATCCAGCTGGTGTATAACTATGCTCAGTTTTATAGCATATCCCTGTATCAAAGCTTTTGCCCGTCAGCATCTCAAACGGGTAAACGGTTATATCATCCGCAAACTGAAATCCCCCGTTTTTATTTAGGCCGTGCTTTTCTATGACTTTTGTATACCTGACCGGACATGTAGAGTTGTCCCATGTGCCGTCAGGTTTAAGGTATGGTCTCTCCTCATAGGAGGCGCAGATCTCTCTCATGACCGGATGGCCTTTCCTTGCTCCCATCCCCGATCCGCATTCTATCCGGTCTAAAGACTCAAATCCCATATAGGCTTCATTGTATAAAAGATCGTCTAACGGTCTCAGGACCTCGACGTCCAGGTCCATGTATATACCACCGTATTTATAAAGGATATCTGCCCTTGCATAATCAGATGCAAACGACCAGTTCTTACAGGCAATGGCCTGATTAAAAAACAGACAGTCGTTTTTCCCGTACATCTCAAGATCCCAGATTTTTATCTCGTAATCGGGGCAGTATCTTTTCCAGGAGTCAAGACACTCCCTGTAAAGTTTTGGCATAGGTTCTCCCGAAAACCATATTCCATGGATAATCTTTGGGATTGCAGGTTTATCAAGCCTCCGGTAATGAGGCTCCGGTTTGTCAGCCGATAATAAGAGCATATCCTCATATAACGATTCAAGAAATATGGATGGAACGGCCTCAAAAGATGAAAGTCCCGGATTTTGGCGTATCTGATTCATGATTTCCTCATACCCGGTGACTGCGATAAGTATCAGAGTCTTTTCCTTATCCATCATTGCCAGGGCATCCCGGCTCACCCTGTCATAGGACTTTTCTCCGTCAGGGACATCCCCTGTCCCCGGTACATCCACAAACCCTTTCAGATTGTCCATCAGGCCGCTCTTACGTAAAAAAGAGCGGGTAACGCTGCGAAAATGTTTCCCGCTCCCCCAGCAAAAAATATCTTTTGTTTTCAGGGTTTCAAAATAGCTCTGCAGACTTATTTTTTTGCTGGACATTCTTTTGAACTGTTTTCTGAGTATTATTTTTTGATTTCTGTTTGTTTTTCGCTTCTTTTTCAAGCAATTCATCAAATGATATCCTGCGTCTGACCTGAACCTTATCCTTGCCTCCATTAGTACTCAGTTCAACATCATACTCTAATTGATTTTGCCTGATTTTATCCTGGGCGACAGCATTTTTCACTGCATCGGAATTACGTTCCTTCCATAAATCCACTCGCCTTTGCTGATCTGCATATGCACGCTCCTCATTAGCTCTTGCTTCCTTAACGGCATTGCTGCTGTACCAGTGTTTTTTTGTCTTTGGCGGAACCGGCTCGGGGGGATCATAGGTTATGGCATTTAATATTCCCTCCTTAAGAACTCCGATTTTCTGAATAGGCGCAATTTTTTTCTCATCAAACTGAGCACTGAATTTTTCAGCAAATTTCCCAAGAACTTCTTTGTAATTATCTTTGTTTATTCCGTCTTCAAGTGTGAATGTATAGGGTATTCCATCTACGCATATCTGACTCAAAGCTGCTGATATCGATCTGAAATCACCCTTGGCCATATCATTGCCCGCATTAATACCAGTGAGTTTCGAGACTATCTCACGACCAAGATTATATCCGGTTTCATCATATGCGATCTTTACTCCCGGGTCCATCTTACCGCCTTTGCCCTTTATATTTCCGACCCACTCATTAAAACCGGCCATCTGTTTGAACAAAAGCTCATCAACCTTAGTGCCTATCTCAAATTTGGGGGAATATACATCCTCTTTCTTTATTTCTCCGTTCCTGAGCGCATTCTGATGTGCTCTGATATCTATTGAAAAATCAGTTTTTTCCTGGCCGGCGAAGCGATAGCGACTGAGTCCGTTCTCTATGACCGGCACATCTGAATATGCGTTTAACTGAACTATATCAAAGGATCCCTTTCCGTCAGGACGCGCAAATTCCATCTGGCATCCATTAAGAATCTTCTGCATCAAATCAGACTTTTTAAATTCGTCCGCATCTCCCTGCAATGACGCATATTTGTTGCCGAAAAGCTCATTGGCACTCTTTCCGTCAATATATATACAATCATAAATATCCATTCCCGCGGAAGCAATTTCTTCCATCTGCTCCCCGGAGAATACAGATTTTAAAGTCACATCCATATTCTGGGTTGCAAATTCGCGCTCACGTGCATCAAGATGCCAGACGTCCTTTTGCATAAAGGAATCGGCAATTTCGGGAAAAGCAACCTGAATATCCATCCTGGCTTCGATCACAGGCCTCATGGAGCTGCTTATATCGTTTACGAATTTTTCGAAATCTTCCGGATTTATGTTATTTTTCTGGAAGTAAAGACGCAGTGCTGCTCCGTTTAGTTTTGCATCTTCCTTAAGACGATACGGCTTGCCTGACATCATTTTCTTAATTGCATTGCTCATTTCCTGAACAGTGCCTTCAAGAATATCTTCCTCGTCATCATGGAACATGCTCTGTCCGTTCTCATTGATCCTCATGACATTTCTTATGTCAGTATCTTTTTCCGTATCACCTTGGACCATCTTTCGCATATAGGTATGTGCGAGGTAAGCTTTACCATAGTTAACAGTCTTACGAAGTATCCCTTCACAAGTACTTAAAAAATGGTCATACGCCTCACGGTACTCATCCGGGACTCCGGTTGCTTTCAGCGTTGCTTCACGTATTAGACCGGATAGTTCTTCCTGATAATCCGTATTAAACTGGCTCGGTATACCCATCTTGGGCTTATAACGGATACTATTATCTGATGTATGAGCCTGATAATTATCGTCCCATTTCTTTCCTTTCAGATCTTCATCAATCTGCCTGTCAACCTCTGCTGTACCCTGTTTGTAAAGATCTGAATACTCTCCTTTGAGAGGCTCAAAATAATCGTATTTATCTTTGAGTCCGGGCACCTTTTCAACAATGGTATCCATGTCCTTTACAAGCGTGCTACCCTTATCCTTCAGTTCTCCGCGCAATTTATAATATGCATCAGTTTCAGGATTCTTCTCTGTATATGGATTATCCTTATAGTAATAATCCACGAAATCATCAATATCGGAATAGACACCTATAGACACTCCGTTAGTAATTGCGGGATGTTCCATATAAGTATCCGATTCCGGAGCAAATGCTTCTATCGTAAGATAATGCTTTTTTCCTTCATCATCCGTAAATGACCCGACTACAGGAGCATGATGCATATCCCACTTTGTAGAAGTGGTATGGCCTTCCTGCTTTTTCAGAATTTCCTCTCTTGCTTTTTGAGCTTTTTCAAGCTCCGCATCAAGCTGCTGTTTTTGTCTGTTGTACTCAGCTTCTTCAAGAGTCGGTTTTTTCTCCTCCAATTCCTGAAGCTTCTTTTCAACTACGGTTGGGCCATTCAAATCAGCGCTTAACTTATTTAATATACTGATTTTGAATGAATCATTTACAATCTCTTTTGATCCTTTTCCAAGTGCGATATTGGCATTATTGGCAAGATTTGTAAAACGCACACCCATTACCGAACTTCCGCTGCACTCGGTAGGAACCATAATCTTCATTTCGGTTTTAGGATCAATATTGGCATATGAACGGAGTTCCTCAACTGCCTCGTGATACTGTCTGATATTTCTGTCAAATATATCTTCCTTACCGTTTTCTTTAGGCTGACCGGCGCGTATCTTTTCCATTTCCTGTACTTCAAGACAATGTGACAGATTAGATGCAAACAAATCCAAAAAATTGGACTTTCCCAGTCCGTTCATACCATCGAGAAAAGCTGCCGCCCTACCGTCAGGCCGAAATTCAGGATCACCGGTTTTGTGCGTTTCACTGACAACAGGCGCAAAATCCAAAACTGCTCTTCCATAATTCTTAAATCCCGCCTTTTCCTCATTTGGGATTTCCAATTCGCCGCAGAGCCAGTCAAGTGCTGCTTCCTGAAGAACTTTCTTGTCTGTTTCAAGGGGCATCTCCGGGCAGTAAGGAGCAAAATTATATCCCGGTGACAGTCCAAATCTGGCATAGTATTCACTAATAAATTTACCTCCCGCTTCAACATCGAGAGTGCCGTCTTCCTTAAAACACTTTTTCGCAAAGCCCTTCATAAGACGGTTTTGGTTTTCACGCAGTTTAAACACCGGTTTTCCCGGTCCGTCACAGCCATATTCCGGAAGTTTTGGAACCATGTCATATTTGCCGGGATCATCCTTGGACGGCTCAAAACTGAAAAAATCAGAAGCACTGCCCTGTTTTATCTGCTCCATCACATGCTCGGTAACCTGCATGCCGGAGAACGTTCCTCCTGTCTTCTTGGCAGGCTCTTTGCCATCTTCAACCGGAATCGCTCCTTGTGGAACGATCGGTTCTCCTGTTCCCTGCATTCCATTAACATTAGTATGAAATTTCGGCATATACTTTCCTCCTTTTATACATGGTTTCAAAACACCATTACTGCATATTCATAATCTTTAACATGCGGTACCCAATAATATTTATATCGAATTATGTATATATATTATACCCTTATCCGTTGCAGAAGTGTTGTAAAAAAAGGACCATTCCATTACCCGGAATGATCCTTTTTTCTCAAAATATGTTGACGAAGAGTCTATTTCTTTGCGGCGATATCATTAATGACTTCACCGGCAATGATCAGGCCGACTACAGACGGTACAAATGCTGTGGACCCCGGAATATCCCGGCGCTCCGTGCATTTTCTTGTAGTTCCCGGCGGACAGACACAGTTCTGTCTGCAGCTTATGGACATATCTTCTACAGGTCTTAAAGGTTTTTCTTTTGAATAAACGACCTTAAGATTTTTGATGCCCCGCTTTTTGCATTCATGGCGCATCACTTTAGCCAGTGGACATACAGATGTCTCAAAAATATCAGCCACTTCAAAAAGCCCGGGATTCACTTTATTTCCGGCCCCCATTGAAGATATGACCGGCACACCGGCTTCCTTTGCTTTTTCTATGATGGATAGTTTACCGGTAACCGTATCGATGGCATCTACCACATAATCGTATTCGCTAAAATCAAACTGATCTGCGGTCTCAGGCAGAAAAAAAGTTCTGAATGTTCTGACATTACAGTCCGGATTGATATCAAGAATCCTCTCCCTTGCAACATCGACCTTGTACTTACCTATAGTCTTTCTGGTAGCTATGATCTGACGATTGATATTGGTAAGGCATACTTTGTCATCATCTATAAGATCGATAGAACCTACACCGGTCCTGGCCAGAGCTTCAACCACATAGCCGCCTACTCCGCCTATCCCAAAAACTGCAACATGGGAAGACGCGAGTCTTCCCATGACTTCTTCACCATATATTAATTGTGTCCTTGAAAACTGATTAAGCATTTCCAACTTTCCTTTTAAAGTTTTAGAAGATTTTCAGTGCACTTCCCTTAACTTTTTTACTCTCATATACACCGCTATCCGCAAGTTTATAAAGTTCTTCGAAGGAATCTTTATTGCCTTCTTTAAAGAATGCCGCACCGGCGCTGACGAAGACTTTTTTGCCTCCAAGCTCCGGGATATCCATATCTTCGATTTCTTTAAAAGCTTTTTCCACCATGGTCCTGCCGGTTTCTGCATCTTCCAGACCGCCGACATATACGGCATACTCATCGCCTCCCAGGCGGAAGATGATATCCTCATCTTTGAAAGTATGTTTTAATACATTCGCAATGCCGCGGATAACCTTATCTCCTACACTATGACCATAGTCATCGTTGATATCCTTAAACATGTCAACATCCATGATACAGAGCATACCTGCTTTATCCTGGCCCATTGCGTCAATCACTTTACGCTCACCGCTGCCTCTGTTTAAGATACCTGTCATGATATCGGTGCTGGCCAGTATCTCAAGATTCTGACGCTCCTTTGCCGATTCCACGACATCGTCTACATTCTTAAAACCTGCCAGTATATCGCCACCCTGAATATTGGCATTAATGAGAATATACGTAAACTGATAGTAATGTACCTCTCCATTATCGATAACACGGTAGCTGGAAACGTACTCAGAATTATCCTTAAGTTTGCTGTTGATCGTTTTCAGAGAAATGGCATCGTACATCCACTCCTGATCCTCTGAATATACACGGTCCTTTACATACTGCTTATAGAGGACATCGTATGAATATACCTTTTCTCCTGCGCCCTCCATACCTTTTGTAACATAACCGTCAAGCTTTAAGATCACCACATCTCCTGTCTTTGGATTGATCTTGAAGATATTGTAGTAATCGCGGCTTAAGGTCTCCACTATATCAAGCTGTTCTCTTAAATACCGCTTATCTGAAATATGCTTGCGGATTGATTTATCAATATCCCGGAAGGCCAGAATAAAATTGTCAGTTTCACCCGGTTGTCCGGCAAGTGCAAAAGCCATCTGATGATAAGACATATTACCGTCATCGGCCAGTCGCATATAATCAAGAGAAAACAGTTCTCCGTCTTTAATACGTGAAAAGACAACATCCAGCTTTACGTCCCTCTGAATGCTCTCGATACTGTTTACCACGCACCTGTCTACATATTCCTCTATAAAACGGTCATAATTGTCAAACCGAAAACCAAGTTCAACCGCATCACGATTCGTATTTTCTCCGGTTGAACGGTAGAGATACATCTTTTTTGTATTGGCATTAATGACCCATATTGTATGATACTCTTTGCCGATACCGGTAATGATACCCATCAGACGGCGTATCCTCGCATTAAAATCCTCTACAAGCCCCCGCTGTTCCTCCGGATAGGCTTCCGGGTCGAGCAATTCATTTTCTTTTATAACTAAATCTGATTGCATACTATCTCCCGCAACTGTTTTTATACTTTATTACTACATAAAATTTTACAACACTATATGCAAAGCGACAATACTTGCCCTGTGACATTTTCTTTTACTTTTTTGTGTAAACTGAGTCTTTACTTTTGGTAAAGTTCAGCACCTGTCTTCAGTCTTGAAAGGCCATCTTCAAGCACGGACTCCGGACTGGCAAGATTCATCCGCAGGAACCCTTTTCCCACGCGGCCGTAAATCTCTCCATCGCTCAGGATAAGTCCCGTCTTTTCCCTGAGAAATTCACAAAAACCTGCGCCGTTTTCAGGCAGATTCCTGATATCCATCCAAAGCAGATATGTTGCATTGCCCTGAATGGGTCTGATCCCTTTTATCCGTGTATTTATATAGTCTGTAGCCAGTTTCTTGTTTTTATCTATATAGCTGTTAAGGGCATCAAGCCATTCACCGCCTTTTGTAAACGCAGCCACCGCCGCTGTGACAGCAAAGGCATTTGGCTCCGCCACTTCATCAGTATTAAGTCCCCGCCATACCATATGACGTATCTTTTTATTCGCTGCAAATACTGCTGCCGAATGGAGTCCGGCTATATTAAATGCCTTGCTGGGGCTGATTAAGGTCACGCTGATATCCCCGGCCGTATCAGAGACACTGGCAAAAGGGACATAGGATGTCCCCGGCGCCGTGATATCGCAGTGAATCTCATCCGATACAACCCTGACATCATACCTGGCACAAAGCTCCGCTACCTTGGCGAGCTCATCCTTTGTCCATATCCTGCCTCCGGGATTCTGGGGATTGCATAAGAGCATGAGAGATGTCTGAGGATCGGAAAGATCCTTTTCCAGCTGTTCAAAATCCATCTCATAATGATCATCCTTAAGGAGCAGAGGGCTCTCTATTACCTGCCTGCCGTTATTGATGATAGAATTAAAGAAAATATTGTAAACCGGCGTCTGCACCAAAACCTTTTCCGCCGGAGTCGTGAGTTTCCTTATGATGGAAGAAATCCCGGGAATAACGCCTGTGGTAAAAACGAGCCATTCCCTGTCTATCGTAAACTGATGACGTTTTTTCCACCACGATATATACGCCTCATACCATTCATCCGGTATGCCGCTGTATCCAAAGATACCGTGATCTGCCCGTTTTTTTAATGCATCTATGATCTCCGGTGCCGTGACAAAATCCATATCCGCAACCCACATGGGAAGCTCGCCGTCTGAAACATCCCATTTTTCGGAATTCGTTCCCCGCCGTTCTATGATCCTGTCAAAATCGTATTTCATTGCTTAGCTCCTCTGATTATCAGTTCTGTCTCATGACCCTGGCCGGAGCTCAGCTCAATGTCAGCAGACGTAAGGTACTCCGGTTTTTTTCCGTTCCTTACAGTGATGGTCGTCTTACCCGGATCTATCCATTCCTTATCCATGACAACTACACCTATATCATCTGCGATGATGGTACCTGAGATGGGATTGATGATACTGTCGATCCGCCCCCTGATATCCACATCAACTTTGGAATATTCAAAAACAAGTGACGTATTGGTCAGTGTACAGTCCTTAAGTACCAGATTGTCGATATAGCAAAATCCCTGAAGACTCTCTATGATGCAGTTTTTAAAGGTGAGATTTTTTGAATTCCATCCGAGATATTCACCTACTATATAGGAGTCATAAACCGTCACATTTTCCGTGTTCCAGAAGCTGTCTTTTGAAAGGAGTCTGGCATTATGTATCTCAATATTTTTAGCCCCGTCAAAACAGTAGTTGCCATAAAGGTCCAGGCCGTCCGCCTTTATGTTCTCACTGTCCTTGCCAAAGTAATCTCCGTTCGCCACCACGTTTTCAAGTACTACATTTTTACATGTCCAGAGTGTCTCATTGGCATGAGGCATTGAGACATTCTTAAGATGTACACCATCGCATCTGCGAAATTCCTTTGGTGCCTGGATCATCGTATTCTCAATTGAAATATTTTCTCCATACCACATACCGGATCTGGACATCTCAAAAAAACTGCTGTCCTTTATACTCGCATTTTTAGCGTACCAGAGAGGGTATTTCCAGCGAAAGCTCACATGCTTTGCATCCACATTTTCTGCATGCTTAAGGGGCGACTCACCATCATCAAAGATCACCCTTTCCAGTTTCAGTCCGTTTTCACGGTACAGGGCTCTTTCGCCCGAAAATATCTTGTCATTGTATTCCATAGTATTTATTCCTCGTGTTGTCAGTATCGTGTTTATATTATATCAGATATGCCTGTACTATAATATAGCCCCTAATATTCCGGACAGTATAAGAAAAGACGTATGAAACTAAAGTCTCATACGCCCTGTCCGCCTTGTAGTTCATTCAAATCATCCTCTGTATATTATCCTATTTGTCTTCATGTACTTTATTAAGATCACTCTTCATATATAATTCTGCAATTAAGTTCAGTTTTTTCACAAATGGATGATCTGTTGGCCAACAGGCTTCAGCCATGCCCTTTGGATAATATGGATAAAATCTGTCCGGGTCTCTAACATAAGCCATTCTGCATATCTCACCTTGGACGTCTCTCAGTTGATCACATGTCATAAACGAAGGTCTGATGTCAGAATTTTTTAGCAAGATTCTTATTTCTTCTTTCGTTTCTCGTACAAGTCTGTCAAAATCAACCATTTACTATTATCCCTTCCGATTTTGTAGCAGCCAGCTGACCGGTGCATCCGCATCAGTCCATTCGTTTTGTGGAAACAGACACAGGGCGATCCTTATGGCAGCAAGGACCCATATGATCTTTGTCGAAGTCTGTATACCATCCTTCTTTGCTCCGAACCTGTTCGTCCTGATATATTCCAACATAACATAGAAAACCGTCATTGTAATCCGGTTTAATCTTCCTTCATTGCGCCTCGGATCCTGCTAAGAGACTCCGGTGTAATACCAAGATAAGTTGCTATATGTCTTTGAGATACCCTCTCGCTAAGATTAGGATATAACTTTTTAAAATGTATGTATCTTTCGGTTGCATTTTCCGTAAGGAAGCCATTCTCCCTGTATATCTTATATCTCATAGCGCTTTCTAAAAGATAAATCCAAATATCCTTAAACAAATCATTTTCTTTTATCATCTTTTTTATAGCCGCTGTCTCGCATATCATGATTGTTGTTTCTTCGAGCGTTTCCCACATACAGTTTCTATTTGTATATCCAAAAAAGCCCTCATCCATAAACATGACACCCTCCTGAGCAAAACCTCTTGTAATGTCATTTCCGTCA
>CADBFE010000036.1:48648-53362 GCA_902793845.1 uncultured Lachnospiraceae bacterium
CCAATAGAAGCAAGTATCTCCCCTTTCTTTACCACTCTAAAACTGGCAAGACTCACGATATCACCGATCAGTTCTTCACTTACTTCAATTTTGTATTCTTTTGCAAATGCCATCAGCTGTTTTACAAAATAATCTTTATTCATAATAACGCCTCCTTAATGGCTACCCATAACAATGATGTATATGATACTAATTAAATTCACTCCACCATGTATAATCATAGGAACTATCATGTGTTTTCTTTTCTGATAACCAAAGATACATACAAGTCCAAGCACGAAGGAATATCCAAAATTATACCAGTCAAGTAACCCAAAGAGCATATTGAATAGTAAAAGTGCCGTAATCTCTCCAAATACCTGCCCACAAAATTTTCTTGCAAAGCCTCTGAAATATATTTCCTTGCAAATCCCACTAACAAAGACTAGTGCGATTACATAGAGAATAGTTATTCCTACTCCCATCTTTTCATCTTCTACAAAAGCAAGTTCTGTGCAGCCTTTATATATAGGCAAAGAAAGAAGACTTAACAGGCTGGCTGCAATTGCGAGTATCACCCCCCAAAGAATATCACCGCCAAGAGTCTCTCGTTCGTATACTTCCTTTTTAAGACTGATTCCATTCGCCTTATAAAGAAGCAGCGCACTTGGAAAAAGGACAAGATTTGCAAGTATAAATGTAAAAGCAAATATCCATCTGTTAGCCTGTACATAACTGGCTATATCAAGCAGATTCATTCCCGGCTTATAGAACCTAAGCGCATTTACCATTTCAAAAGTGGCAATAAAAAGTGTCAACACAGTGGTAATTGTTAATGCCTTTCCGGCATTCTTGATATCATTTTCTTTCATGATGTCACCTCCTGAAAGAAACAATACCATTACCTTATATTATTCGCATTGACATATGTTAAGATTCAAACATTATCAACATGATCAATATATTATTTCAATAGTCCTAAAGATCTTAATTCATTTTATTCCTGATCATCCATACAAAGATATTACGCTCTTTTCATTACCATTCTGACTATTGTAACCGGTGTGCCGAGAGTCCATTCTTTTTTGCAGCCGTCAAACATAAAACCGTATTTGTGATAAAAGTTTATGGCCCTCTCATTCTTTTCTAATACCCACACAAAAAATGTATTGTATTCGCTAAGCCTTGAAATTGCTTCATTCATTAATCTATATCCTACTTTCCGGCCGTAATACTCCGAAAAGACATAGATCGCATCAACTTCTCCAGCGTCCGGCAGGTCTTCATCTCTCGACGGACTATATACTGCAAATCCTATGACTTTATCTTTATCCTTAGCTACAATAGTATTTTCCGGGAAATTTCTGGCACGTGCTGTTGTAGCCTCTGTGGTCATCGTATCAAGATATCTGTCACATACAATGCCTCTGTAAGATTCCTTCCATGCAGTACAGTGAACATATCCCCTCCCACACAATTCCTCATCGGTTTCAGCTGATTTTATGATTATTGAATCATTTATTTTTTCCATGAAATTATTATTCCACATTCAAAAAACACGATCTGTCATCGTCTATAAAACTGTAATTTAAAGGGCTTTACGCATATATATCACATCATCCATAGGATTATGATAATATGCCTGCTCCTAAAGAAACTGCATAGTCCTCGACAAATCGAATTGCTTTATAATACTCTTCTTCGCTATGATCATCATATGGCCACATTTTCCACCCCTTATACGTTGTTCAGGACACCCACAACACATCCTCATTTTCAAGGATGATTTTATTTCCTTCCAATCGGATATCATACGAATAGCCCCTCCCATACCTGGGACCATACGACATATTTACAAAAGCCTTCTTGTTCTCAATATCCCAGTAAAAGTCTCCGGTTGCTCGTTTATAATACATGCCGGATCTTTCCATATCTTCATCGCGAGTCACATCTTCCTGCTTAGGCACAAGCTCGCCGTCCTTATATATCCATGCCTTAGCGAAAGTACGTTTGTAAAAATGTTCCGTCTTCTTGACTGCATCGTACTCCCTTAAAAACATATACTTTGGAGGAATTCCATAATCTATTCGATTATCCGTTTTCCTAGCCTCTATTTCTTCGCGTTCTGAAAGCACACCAAGATACAGCTCAATACATTTGTCTATTAAAGCACTTTCAATTACGTTAGTATCAATCAATTGAAATACCTCCTTATCATCAATCAGGCATAATCCAATCACTTATCATTTCTCAAGTAAAACTGCATATGAGAATATGGATATCGACATTCTGAATAAAAAGGATACTTCTTTCGTAAATCCTCATAACCTTCTACCTTATATGTAATCCTGTTATCCTTTAAAAACTTTATGACCTTCTCCAATTTTTCAAAGCTCATCTCAATTGAAAACCCTTCAATGAGCTTGGTGCGCATCTGAATAGAATTCATTTCAAAATCCTTAGCCATCGTAACGATTATATCTTTTGCCGGCAATTCGGATTGCGGCGCAATTACTATCAAAACCTTTTGGTCGAATGCCAGATCAAGTTCGCACGGCGTATTAAGGTCTACCCCTATCGTATAAGCGCATTCCGTACACGCCATATGTGGCGTGCCAAAATCACTCTGTTTCCAGATCAGAGTTTTCTTTCCACATCCCGGGCACTCTTCTGCTTCACTCGTGTTATGTCGTATTTGATATACGATGCATTCTTCACAATCATTCATAATTACAATTCCCAATACACAGCAAGTCATATAATCTAATCTTCTTATAATCTAGTAATTAATTTACCAGTAGCATTTATATTTGCTCCATCTTTATGCTAGTAGTATTCCATAATGCTCCTTTATTATTTGGAAAGATTTTCAAAAGAAAGTCCATAAACGACACATCTGTCCATGCAATACTTAGCCACAATGAACGAAGTCATTTCTTTATGGCTAGAAATAACATTATACAAATAATTCATCCAGTGTTATTATATTATCAAAGAATCCACTGTATTCGTTATACTTTAACCCTTTTATCGTAATTAGAACATTATGGATTACTGACCTGGATGGTATTTCTTTTTCCAACAATTCCTGACGATGAGTTAAAACCGTATGATATTTTTTATCCACCTTGAATTCAGCGCTGTAGAATTTCATTTCACACATGTTGACGATATTATCTTTTCTTTTGATGATCATATCAATTTGGGTTCCTTCTTCATCATCAGCTCTTTTTGACCATGCCGACTGTTCGGAACTTATCCCACTTATTCCTAGCGCCGACTTGATTTGATAGATATGATTAAAGCATACATTTTCAAAAGCTAAACCTCTCCACACCACAACACTTTGAGATGTGTTGTTCATCATCCAAAATGACTCGTTCAATTTGTTGTGCTTTTTTACAAATCTGTTATAAAAAATGCAAAATGAATCAATAAGCTTGTAGTGCTTCTCTCTCTTGCTCCTTCCAAAAGGAACATACTCTTCAATAAAGTCACTGGCAATCAATCCTTTTAGTGCGTCTGTAAGGGTTCCACCTGTGGAATAGCCTGAGGCCTTAGCTATTTCGGATCTCGTATAGCCACAGTTTTTCTTGCTTAGAATCTCAACAATATTCCTCATCATATCAGCATTGTCAAAGATTGATGTAAACAGTCTGTCATATTCGAACTTCAGTTTTGCATCCTTATCAAAAAACATACGATCTACGCTCTGAGCGAGACTTTTCCCAGGCTCAAAGTAACCAAGATAATAAGGGATTCCGCCGACTATCATATACGCAGATGTTATATCATATCTGGACATTTTTACTTTTTCCTGCTTTAAGAATTCCTCACATTCTGCCAGAGTGAAGGGTGACAATTTAATTTCATATGTAACCCTATCATATAATCCACCATGATTGTTTATAAGCTTATCTACTATCCATGTTGTTGCACTTCCGCACACAACAACCATCAGATTATCTCTATGACAGGCCCATGTATTCCAGAATCCCTCAAATGCAGTTAAAAAAACCGACTTTTGAGTATCCATCCATGGAAGTTCGTCCAAAAAAACGACCATCCTTTGACCTTTATCCTTCTTTTCCAGCAACTGTTCCAACATTAAGAACGCCTCAAACCAATCCTTAGGACATTCACTCTTTTTCATACCCTGCCCAATAAGAGATGTATAAAAGTGCTTCAATTGCTTTTGTAAAGGACTTCTACCAGACATTTCTTTCATCTCAATAGGTGACAAACCTGCGTGTCTGAAGATTATTTTTCCCTTAAATACCTGATCCACAAGATATGTTTTTCCTACTCTTCGCCGACCATACACAGCAACAAGTTCTGCCTTGTTCCGATTGTATATCCTATTTAATTCAGCGATTTCCCGCTTCCTACCTATCATGCCAGCCTCCTAATTATTTTGTTATTCTCAGCCATCAGGTATCATAATACCACGTTTATGGCTAAGTATCAACATGTAGAATTTTCCCCCATTAGTCGATAAAACTGAAAGATATTCTCGTTAAGTATTCTCAAAGAACTCTATTGTTCGTTTACACACATCAACCATGGTTTCATCTGATGGCAGATGTTTACTGTCTATTTCAACCATCGTGACCGTTCCTGCAAAGATTTTCCCTGCCTTGTTAAATACTCTGCCTGCCGGAAAAAAGATATCCTTTTCCGACGCAATTATCAGAAGCGGAGCTTTAAACGATATCATTTCCCTCTTCTTATATTC
>CADBFE010000037.1 GCA_902793845.1 uncultured Lachnospiraceae bacterium
CACTCTCCTGAAGTAAAGGAGATGCTGGAGAGCTTTGATATACCTGTCCTGATAGAATACTCAAGCTACGAGACCCATCCCCTTGGCAGGGTAGAGTGGGTCAAGTTTTTCGGAGCACTCACTGACAGGGAGGAAAAGGCAGAGGAGATATTTAACAGTCAGCTTGAGATACTTGATAATGTCATATCTTCTCAAAATACGGGAAAGACTGTTGCATTTTTTTATATCACATCAAACGGCCTGGTCCAGGTGAGACAGAGCACAGACTATATCCCTAAGATGATAGAGCTGGCAGGTGGCAGATATATTTTTGACACGCTCCCTGCTCCGGATACAAACAGGTCTACATTAAATATGCAGGTAGAGGAGTTTTATGCAGGGGCAAAGGATGCTGACTACCTCATATACAATACGACTATTGACGGGGAGGTTGGCTCTCTTGATGATCTCCTTGATAAATGTCCCGTCCTCTGTGACTTTAAGGCGGTAAAGGATGGTAATGTCTGGTGTACAAGCAATTATATGTATCAGCAGCCCATGTCGACGGGACTCATGATAGATGACTTTCATACACTTCTTACCGGTGGCGATGAAGAGGATATGACATATTTATTTAAGCTGGAGTGACTTATGAATTCCGGAAAAAAGAGATATTTATACAGTTTCATATTGCTGGCGGTACTGCTCATTGCCGGTGTCATTCTTAACCTCTGTATCGGCTCTGTCAGGATACCTTTAAGAGAAATCATCGATTCATTAAAGGGTATCCCCACGCCTAATGAGAGGATACTATGGGATATCAGGATGCCAAGGACTATGGCGGCCCTGATCCTTGGCGGGAGCCTGGCTCTCTCCGGATATCTCCTCCAGACGTTTTTTCATAATCCCATAGCGGGACCTTTTGTCCTCGGCATATCATCGGGAGCCAAGATGACGGTAGCCGTTGTCATGGTATTTTTTATGGACCGGGCCATAGCCATATCGTCAGGTACCCTTATCCTGGCGGCTTTTACCGGTTCCCTCATATCTCTTGGATTTGTACTCCTCATGTCAGGGAGAGTTAAAAACATGTCCATGCTGGTGGTGGCCGGTGTCATGATCGGATATATATGCAGCGCGGCTACAGAGCTAATAATTAATTTTGCCAATGACGCCCAGATAGTAAATCTCCATAACTGGTCAAGGGGCAGCTTTTCAGGTACTACATGGGACAATGTATATGTGATGGCTGTTATCGTCATCATCGCATTTGCGTGGACCTTCCTGTTATCAAAGCCCATGAGCGCATATCAGCTTGGAGAAGGATACGCCTGCAATCTTGGAGTAAATGTAAAACTGCTCCGTATGCTTATCGTATTTTTATCAAGTGTCCTCTCTGCATGCATTGTGGCATTTGCAGGGCCTGTATCATTTGTCGGTGTGGCAGCTCCGCATATTGTCAAAAATATACTTGGCACCAATAAACCGATCCTCATGATACCTGCCTCATTTATGGGCGGCGGATTTTTCGTACTTATATGCGACCTCCTTGCCAGGACACTGTTTGCTCCGACTGAGCTCAGTGTCAGCACGGTGACGGCCATATTCGGAGCTCCCGTTGTATTATTCATAATGCTTAAAAAGAGCAGGGAGGATATGCGGTAATGGTATATTTTTTTAGGACTGAAAAAGTATCGGCCGGATATGACGGCAGGCCTGTTGTGGAGGACTTAAATATTGAGATAGAAAAGGGGAGCATCTTGACTCTCATCGGACCTAACGGCGCAGGTAAATCCACTGTATTAAAAACAATCGCAAGGCAGCTGAAACTGATATCGGGTACGATCAGTATTGATAAAAAAGACCTGATGGCGATGACGCCGGAAGATGTATCAAAGACAATGGCTATCGTGATGACAGAGAAAATATCATCAGAGATGATGACATGCCGGGACATCGTATCAACAGGCCGGTATCCGTATACGGGCCGGTTTGGTATCCTCTCACCTGATGATGAGAAAAAGGTGGATGAAGCCATGGACCTCACGGATATCACCGGGATAGGCGAGAGGGACTTTAAAAAGATAAGCGACGGTCAGCGCCAGCGGGTCATGCTGGCGAGAGCCCTGTGTCAGGAGCCGGAGATAATCATCCTCGATGAGCCTACATCATTTCTGGATATCAGATACAAGCTTGAGTTTTTAAGTCTCCTGGAAAAATTAAAAAATCTTAAAGGTCTCACTGTGATCATGTCTCTCCATGAACTGGAGCTTGCCAAAAAGATTTCTGACAAAATTCTCTGTATAGGAGAAAACGGACCTGAGAGATTCGGCACTCCTAAAGAGATATTCAAGGACGGTTATATTTCAAAACTTTTTAATATAAGTGATGATCTCCTTTCGTTTGCGTTAGATAAAGAGATAGGCATTTTAAATACATAAGGATAAGTTATGGCAAAAGTAATAATGGTCCAGGGTACCATGTCAGGCGTTGGCAAGAGCCTGCTGGTGGCGGGACTCTGCAGAATATTTAAACAGGACGGATACAGGGTGGCTCCCTTTAAATCCCAGAATATGGCCCTCAATTCCTTTATCACAAAGGAGGGGCTGGAGATGGGACGGGCCCAGGTCATGCAGGCAGAGGCGGGAGGCACAGAGCCCCTCGTATGTATGAACCCCATACTCCTAAAGCCCACCAGCCATACGGGATCCCAGGTCATAGTAAACGGCCGGGTCATCGGCAATATGTCGGCGAGGGAATATTTCGCATACAAAAAACAGCTGATACCTGATATAAAGTCTGCATTTAAAAAGCTCTCAGAATATGCGGACATAATAGTCATAGAGGGGGCAGGTTCTCCGGCAGAGATCAATTTAAAAGAAAATGACATCGTAAACATGGGGATGGCAGCAATGGCAGATGCCCCGGTCCTCCTGGCAGGAGATATAGACAGAGGCGGCGTATTTGCCCAGCTCCTCGGTACCCTCATGCTATTAGAGCCAGATGAGAGAGCCAGGGTAAAAGGTCTCATTATAAACAAGTTCAGAGGTGATGCTTCCATACTTGACCCCGGCATAAAGATGCTGGAGGAAAAGGGCGGCGTAAAGGTAGCAGGCCTCGTGCCATACATGGATATATCCCTTGATGATGAAGACAGCTTATCAGGGAGACTCGTAAATAGTGCAGGAGCTTTGATCGACATAGCGGTCATTAAGTATCCACGTATATCAAACTTTACCGACTTTAATGTATTTGATGAATATGATGAGGTGTCAGTGAGATATGTGACATCAGTCAGTGAACTGGGGACCCCGGATATTGTCATACTCCCAGGCAGTAAAAATACTATGGGGGATTTAAAGTGGCTCCGGTCGTCGGGACTGGAGGCAGCTATCATAAAAATGTCAGGTAAAACTCCCGTCATCGGTATATGCGGCGGGTATCAGATGCTGGGAATCAGTATCAGGGATCCTGAAAGTGTGGAAGAGGGCGGTCAGATTAAAGGCATGGGACTACTCCCTGTTTATACAGTCCTTAAAAATGAAAAGACCCGTAAGCAGGTGACAGGCACCCTTGATGATGTGGCCGGTATATTTGCAGGTCTCTCAGGCAGGTCTTTTGAAGGATACGAGATCCATATGGGGGAGACATCATACGATGAAGCCGGTGAGAGAAAAGTGGTTAATAATATTATATGCGACAATAATATTTATGGCACATACATCCACGGATTTTTCGACGCAGCCGGTATATCGTCCGTGATCACGGAGAGTATTGCTGCTGATAAAAATATTGATCTTAAAGATTTTAAAGGAATTGATTATAAATCATTTAAGGAGTCCCAGTACGACAAACTGGCTGATATGCTGAGACTCCACATGGATATGGAGTATATATATGACATCCTTCGGGAATCAGAGTTATAAGGTTTATTCATATAAAGAATTAAAAAGCATAAAGCCTGACATGCCTGATGAAAACATCGGAAAACTCGTTAAGGCAGGGTGGGACAGGATAGCCAAGCCTCTTGACAGTCTCGGTGTATTTGAGAATCTGATATCAAGGATCGGCATGATATCAGGATCGGCGAATATCGATATCGGCAAAAAAGCAGTCATCATCATGTGCGCTGACAACGGTATCGTCGACGAGGGCGTGAGCCAGTGCGGCCGGGAGGTTACGGCAGCTGTTGCAAGGTCAATGGGCGAGGCCGGGTCATCTGTCGGGAAAATGGCAGCGTACGTCCATGCGGATACCATCCCCGTTGATATAGGTATTGATACTTCTGAAAAGATTAAGGGTGTACTGGACAGGAAAGTAGCCCGGGGTACGAAGGATTTTTATTTAGAGCCTGCCATGTCTGATGAAGAGACATTAAAGGCAATATCAACCGGCATCGATATGGTGAAAATTTGCCGGGATAAAGGTTACCGCCTCATAGCCACCGGGGAGATGGGTATAGGCAATACCACCACCAGTAGCGCAGTTGCATCAGCTCTCCTAAAGGTGGGTCCTGACGATATCACAGGGAGAGGCGCAGGTCTTGATGATGCAGGATTATCGAGAAAGCGGACTGTGATCAAAAAGTCCATAGAAAAATACGGGCTGTATGATAAAACACCATTTGAGATATTAAAGACTGTCGGAGGTCTCGATATAGCAGGTCTCGCCGGCGTATGTATAGGCGGAGCGCTTTATCATATACCCATAGTTCTCGACGGAGTCATCAGCATGGTATCAGCCCTTGTGGCTGAGAGGCTGGTGCCGGGAGTAAAGGACTATCTCATTCCGTCCCACAGGGGCAAAGAGCCTGCAGTAAATATTCTTTCGGATGCTCTTTCGCTTAATCCCGTCATTGACGGACGGATGGCCCTCGGTGAAGGTACGGGAGCAGTCATGATGTTTGCCCTCCTTGATATGGCAATGTGTATCTATAATGACAGGACATCCTTTGAGGACATTGAGATAGAGGAGTACAAGAGGTTTTAAGATTGCTTACGATCATCACAGGCGGCAGCAGCAGCGGTAAGTCAGCCTACGGGGAAGATTATATCTGCAGCAGGGCCGGAGAAAATAAAAAATATTATATCGCTACCATGAAGCGGGGCGATGATGAGACAAATGAGCGCATAAACCGTCACCGTGCAATGCGGTCCGGTAAAGGCTTTGAGACTGTTGAACAGCCTGTGGATATCGAAGATATTTTTTTGTCACATGATATAGGCTCCTCCGATTACGGACTCCTTGAATGTATGTCCAATCTCGTCGCCAATGAGATGTTCAGGGATGGAAAAGTTTATGATGAAGCTTTTGTATTTAAAAAGGTTATGGATGGCATGGAGAAACTGGTAAGAAAGTTTAATCATCTCGTCATCGTCACCAATAATATCTTTGAAGACGGAGCGGAGTATGATGAATATTCCATGAGTTATATAAGGGCTCTTGGAAATATTAACCGCTTGCTGGCTGCCATGGCAGATGAAGTCACTGAGGTAGTCGTCGGTATCCCGGTAAAGATAAAGGAGACATCTTTAAGTTTAGAGAGTAAATAAATTTATGGGACTGATCAGATCATTAATAATTGCATTTTCGATGTACTCAAAAATCCCCATGCCCCGTTTTAAGTGGGAGGAGAGAACCCTTAAGTATGCACTCGGATTTTTTCCCTTTGTAGGCTTAAGTATAGGGCTTGTCATATACGTATGGCAGTATTTGTGCGGACTTTTTTGTATCGTGGATTTATGCCGCATTCTTATCACAGTGGCCATCCCCCTTATCATCACGGGAGGTATACATGCAGACGGATTTATGGATACATCTGATGCCTTTTGCTCTTATCAGTCTAGAGAGCGTAAGCTTGAGATATTAAAGGACCCCCACATAGGAGCGTTTGCCGTTATCTCTTTTGCCCTGTATGGTCTTTTGTATATAGCAGCCTTTTCGCAGATAAACGATAAAGATCTTTTAAAGATAATATGCGCAGGATTCTTTTTATCGAGGATACTCAGCGGACTGGCAGGGGTTTCGTTTAAGGGGGCAAAGACAGAGGGTATGCTCTTTTCCTTTACATCCAATACGGACAAAAATGCAGTCAGGATATTTCTCTTACTCCAGGGGATACTCTGCATCGGATTTATGATATGGACCTGCGTATTACCGGGACTCATTGTGTCAGCGTCGGCGCTGCTAAGTCTTGCATGGTATTACTTTAAATGCAAAAAGGAACTCGGTGGTATCACGGGAGATACAGAAGGATACTTCCTCCTCATATGCCAGTTGGTGATGGCCCTGGTGACAGCCGGGATAAATATATTTTGGACTATGTAAATATGAAACTCATAACAGGCGGGAGAGCCCAGGGTAAACTGGACTACGTAAAACAGAATATCGATAAAAATAAAGAATATGTCATATATGACGGAGCGATACCGGGTGACAATCCCGGTAGTGACAAAATAATAATTGTCAATCATCTCCATGAATATATCAGAAAGATGATGAGAGATGACAAAGATCCCCGGGAGGAGATTTTTGGACTCCTGGATAAATATGATGATGTCATCATCATAAGCGATGAAGTAGGTAACGGCATAGTTCCGGCAGATCCTTTTGAGCGGAAGTACAGGGATACGACGGGCCGGATACTGATAGAAGTGGCTAAGAGAGCAGATACCGTGGTCAGAGTGATATGCGGTATAGGCCAGATCATTAAGTGACAGGCGGGATAGAGATTTGAATATTATTTTGTGCCATATTTTTGCCTTTATAGCCGGATATATCCTGGATCTCATTATCGGAGATCCCCACAGTATACCCCATCCCGTCAGGCTGATCGGGAGACTCATATCTCTGCTTGACCGCAGGCTAAATACCGGAGATGAGAGGCAGAAGTTATATAAGGGGATATTGACGGTTTTAATCGTGACATCAGTCACCGTGATCGTATCAGGGTTTATCCTGGCAGGAGCATATTATATTAATGTTTATCTTGGTATCATCACTGAGGCTGTCATGACATATCAGATACTGGCTGTTAAGTCATTACGGGATGAGAGTATGAAGGTATATGATGCCTTAAAGGGCGGCAGCATAGATGAGTCAAGAAAGGCAGTATCCATGATAGTAGGTCGGGATACAGACTGCCTTGATGAGACAGGAGTCACAAAAGCAGCCGTTGAGACTGTGGCGGAGAATACATCTGACGGAGTCATTGCTCCTATGATATTTCTTGCCATCGGCGGCCCTGTACTTGGATTTTTATACAAGGCAATAAATACCATGGATTCCATGATCGGATATAAAAATGATAAATATATGTATTTTGGCAGGGCGGGGGCAAAGACAGACGATGTAGTGAACTTTATCCCCGCGAGATTAAGCGCACTACTTATGATATGTGCAGCTTTTATCAGCGGTCAGGATTATGACGGCCATGAAGCAACCCGGATTTTTTTAAGGGACAGGTTTAATCATAAGAGCCCTAACTCGGCCCAGACAGAGTCTGTATGCGCCGGGGCACTCCGGATCAGGCTGGCAGGTCCTGCATCATACTTTGGCAAAACTATAGAGAAACCGTACATAGGCGATGATTTAAGGCCTGTTATATATGAAGATATTAAGAGAGCCTGCAGACTCATGTATGTGACAACATTTTTGTGCATGCTGATATGTGCGGTGATTATGATGACAGTTTATTTACTGTCACCCGGGATGTGATTATGAACAGTATCCACGGCGGAGATATATACAGAAACAAAATTAAATATGATTTCTCAGTGAGTATCAATCCCTTAAAGATTCCAAAGGAGATAACAGACGCACTCAGGGAATCTGTGAATCTTGCAGGATGTTATCCTGACTATCAACAGGCCGGTTTAAGGGAGGCGCTTTCCCGTGCCCATAATATACCTGCTGAAAATATCCTCACAGGAAACGGCGCTTCGGAACTCCTGATGGCCGTAGTCCATGGACTTGCTCCAAAGAGGGCAGTCATCCCCGTGCCGTCATTTTTCGGATACCGTCATGCCCTTGATGCAGTACGGTGTGATGTGACTTATGTACATACATACGAGGATGACTTATTTATACCCGGGCATGATTTTAGCGACAAAATAATAAACGGCACAGACCTCTGTATCATAGCCAATCCGGGGAACCCCTCAGGCAGGCTGCTTGATAAAAAATATATCTTATCCCTTGCGGATAAGTGCAGGGAAGCCGGCGGATATCTCCTGGTTGATGAATGCTTTATGGAACTGTCTGACAGGGATGAATCCGTAGTCGGTGCTCCCTATAAATATGACAATCTCTTCATCCTTAAGGCCTTTACAAAATCCTACGGTCTGCCGGGAGTGAGGCTCGGATATCTCCTTACAGGAAACGGGGCTCTTGCTGACAGGATAGGCAGACATCTCCCCGAGTGGAACGTATCCGTATTTGGAGAGAGAGCAGGCATAGAGTGTTTGAAGCACCCGGAATTTCCAAAGGAAGCAGTAAGGGTTATAACTATAGAAAAAAAGTATATCAAACAGGAACTCGCAAAATATGACATAAAGGTTTTTGACAGCGACTGCAATTTCTTTCTCATAAATACAGAGATACCCTTATATGACATGCTCCTTGAAAAGGGGATACTCATAAGGGACTGCAGCAATTTTGAGGGACTCGGCAGAGGGTTCTACAGGATAGCTGTCAGATGTCATGATGAAAATGAAGTACTCATAAAAGCCATTGGAGAATGCTTTGAAAAGTGATATGTCTCAAAAAAAAATAAATATAGAACATGTCCTCCCTGAAGATATAGAAAAGAGAAGCTTTGAGATCATCTCAGAGGAGCTGGGCCAAATGGGTATCGTACTCCCGAAGGATCAGGAGATGATCACAAAACGTGCCATCCATACAAGTGCAGATTTTGATTATGCAAGGACTCTTGTCTATTCTGATGGAGCCGTAGTGGTCGCCAAAGACCTCATTAAAAACGGAGCCGATATAGTCACGGATACAAACATGGCCCTCACCGGTATCAATAAGGGAAAGCTTGCGAGGTTTGGCGGCAGTGTCCACTGCTTTATGGCCGATGAAGATGTGGCCCGGGAGGCAAAGGAGCGGGGAGTCACCAGAGCGACAGTCAGTATGGAGAGAGCAGCCGGAATAAAAAAGCCCCTCATATTTGCCATAGGCAATGCACCGACGGCCCTCATATCCCTCTATGAGATCATGGAGCGGACAGGTTTTAAGCCGGGGCTCATCATAGGCGTACCTGTAGGCTTTGTAAATGTAGAGTCTGCCAAGGAACTCATCATGACGACAGACGTCCCTTATATAGTAAACAGAGGCAGAAAGGGCGGATCAAATGTGGCAGCTGCCATATGCAATGCCCTGATATATGAACTGATAAAAGAAAATAATTAATTATGAGATGCGGATTTACCACCGGGAGCTGCGCCGCTGCAGGGTCAAAGGCTGCGACGTACATGCTCTTTTCCGGTAATGAGAAAAAAGAAATATCCATCGATACGCCAAAGGGTATGACATATACGGCAGAGATTGAAGATATCAGTATATCGCCGGGCGAGGTATCATGCGCTGTCAGGAAGGACGGAGGCGACGACCCTGATATCACGACAGGTACCCTGGTTTATTCAAAGGTTTCGGTGACGGATCATACACCACTTCAAAACGGTCCCGTCATAGATTTAGACGGAGGCAGGGGAGTAGGCAGGGTGACAAAGCCCGGCCTTGATCAGCCCATAGGCAATGCGGCCATCAACCATGTGCCGAGGGAGATGATCAGGGATGCGGTCCTTGAAGTTTGCAGTCTTTATGATTTTACAGGCCGGATATCCGTGGAGATTTCTGTACCTGATGGCGAGGAGATAGCCAAAAAGACTTTTAATCCAAAGCTCGGTATAGAAGGCGGTATATCGATCCTCGGTACCAGCGGTATAGTGGAGCCCATGAGCAGTCAGGCAATACTTGATACCATCAGGGTACAGCTAAACCAGCGCCGGGCCATGGGATATGACTACGTGGCAGTGACTCCCGGCAATTACGGTCAGGATTATATGAAAAAGACATACGGATATGATATCGACCGGAGCGTAAAGTGCAGCAACTATATCGGCGCCACCATTGATATGGCGACGGAGCTTGGATTTAAAAGACTACTCCTTACAGGCCACATCGGCAAGCTCATAAAGGTGGCAGGCGGTATCATGAATACCCACTCTAAAGAGGCGGACTGCCGCATGGAACTATTGGCAGCCTTTTCCGCTAAGTACGGACTAAAGTCACAAGAGATTGACCGGATCCTTGACTGCGTCACCACCGAGGAGGCCCTTGGGATCATTAAGGGAGCAGGATTATTAAGAGAGGTGATGGGTTACTCCATGGAGCGTATCCTATATCACTTAAATAAAAGAGGCATGGATAAGATAAAGACTGACTGCATCATGTATTCCAATGAGTACGGAGAACTGGCAGCAAGTCCGGAGGTTAAAGAATGGTTTATTTTGTTGGAGCAGGAACAGGAGCACCTGACTTAATTACGGTAAGGGGGATGAATCTCCTGAAAAACGCAGACGTGATCATATATGCAGGATCCCTTGTTAATCCGGCTCTCCTTGATTATGCAAAAGAAGGATGCGGGATATATGACTCGGCAAAACTCACTCTTGATGAAGTCATCGGTATCATGAAAAAAGCTGAGGACGACGGTAAAGTGACGGTGAGGCTCCATACGGGAGACCAGAGTATATACGGAGCTGTCAGGGAGCAGATGGATGAGCTAGATAAACTCGGGATCTCATACGAATCATGCCCCGGAGTCAGTGCATGCTTTGGCGCCGCAGCGTCCCTTAATCTTGAATATACACTCCCCGGTGTATCCCAGTCCCTCATTATCACCAGGATGGAGGGGAGGACGCCTGTACCGGAAAAAGAGAGTATCGAGAGCTTTGCAGCCCATAACGCATCCATGGCTGTTTATTTAAGTACGGGTATGCTGGGCGAGCTGTCAGAGCGCCTGATTAAGGGCGGCTATAAAAATACGACTCCCGCAGCCATCGTATATAAAGCCACATGGCCCGAGGAGGAATCATATATATGCACAGTTGGGACTCTTAAGGAGACGGCCGATGCCCATGGTATAAAAAAGACTGCCCTTGTCCTTGTAGGGGATTTTATCAGCCATGGCAGTTATGATAAGTCAAGGCTGTACGCCCCTGATTTTTCAACAGAGTACAGAAAAGCAAAGGAACAGTAATGAGCCTTAATATTATCAGCTTTACGGAAAACGGAATAAGGACATCGATAAAGACAGCCGGTGCCATGAAAGATACGGATGTCAGATTATATACAAAGTGGTCAGGATTTGACAAAAAAGATTTTGACACTGATATCGTCATGGTTAACGAGAGTATCTCTGACTGGGCCACAGGGATGATGAGGGAAAAGCAGAGCCTTTTATTTATAGGAGCATGCGGCATAGCAGTGAGAGCCATAGCTCCCGGTATAGAGAGTAAACTAAGCGACAGCCCTGTCCTTGTCATGGATGAACAGGGAGCGTACGTCATCCCCATACTCTCAGGACATTACGGCGGAGCCAACAGACTCGCAAGATCTCTTGCGGGGGCAATAGGCGCAGTGCCTGTCATCACGACGGCAACTGATATAAATGATGCATTTGCCATAGATGTCTGGGCAAAGGATAACGGCCTCACCATAATAAATAAAGACGGTATAGCAAAGGTATCATCAAAGGTCCTTAATGGTGAAAATATCATCATCAAAAAAGACTTTGGCCCGGCCGATGTAGTGGTGACCGGACATCCCGAAGATATAAAACAAAATGAAGAATTGCTTATATTAAAACCAAAAGAGTATGTAATAGGTGCCGGATGCAGGCTAGGCAAGGACCCCGGTGAGTTTGATAAATTTATTGATGATACATTATCAGAAAACAGTATTGACGTCGCGGATGTATATGCCATCGCCTCAATTGATCTAAAGAAAGATGAGCAGGCTTTTTTATCATATGCAAGGATTCACGGCCTGCATTTTTTGACTTTCTCAAAAGAAGAGCTTAATGATGTCAAAGGAGATTTCTCATCATCTGATTTTGTGAAGGAACAGACCGGAACAGACAACGTATGCGAGAGGGCGGCCGTTAAAGGAGCCGGAGACGGCGGGACACTTATTGTTAAAAAGACAGCAAAGGAAGGCATGACCATAGCCATCGCAAAGAGAGACTGGAGGAAAAACCTGAAGATATGAACAGAATATATGTAGTAGGTCTGGGGCCAGGCGATGAAAAGATGATGACAGGTCAGGCCCTTGATGCCCTGGATGATGCAGATGTGATAATCGGATATACGGTCTATATTGAACTGCTCGGGGACAGATATAAGGATAAAGAAAAACTGTCAACACCGATGAAACAGGAAAAGGAGCGGTGCAGGATATGCTTTGAAAAAGCAGCCGGGGGAAAAACAGTAGCCCTCGTATGCAGCGGCGATGCCGGCATATACGGACTGGCATCATTAATACTTGAGATGAGCGTTGACTATCCGGATACAGAGATAGAGATCGTACCCGGTATCACGGCGGCATCAAGCGGCGCGGCAGTTCTCGGGGCTCCCCTTAATCATGACTTTTGCGTCATCAGTTTAAGCGACCTGTTAACACCCTGGGAAAAGATAGAGCAGAGACTAAGGTGCGCAGCAATGGGAGATTTTGCCATCGCCATATATAATCCGTCCAGCCATAAGAGGGCAGATTATCTTATGAGGGCATGCGACATACTCCTTGAATATATGGACGGAGATAGAGCCTGCGGATATGTGGAAAATATCGGCAGGGAGGGTACCCGGGCTGTGACATGTTTTTTAAGGGAGCTTAGGGATACAAGAGTAAATATGTTTACAACAGTTTTTATTGGAAGCAGCGGAACTGAGATCATAAACGGAAAACTGGTGACAAAGAGGGGATACAGGGTTGAATAGGATACTGATCTTTGCAGGTACAACAGAAGGAAGAAAACTGTCTGAATGTTTATCGGAGGCAGGTATTTATCATACTGTATGTGTAGCTACGGAGTACGGAGAGACGGTGCTCCGTGAGAGCAGGTATGCAGATATACATACAGGCAGGATGGACGCAGACGGGATCCGGGACTTTATCATATCAGGCGGATACATCGCCGTCGTCGATGCTACCCATCCGTATGCAAAGATTGTCACGGATAATATAAAGTCAGCCATGGAGGGAATGGATATACCGTACATAAGACTGAGACGCAGTATATCAAGCGTAGGTCAGGGCGACGCCGCGGTCCGTATATTCGAGTCGGCTGATGAGTGCGCCGCCGCATTAAAGGATACAGAAGGCAATATACTCTTAACTACAGGCAGCAAGGAGCTCGGGGTATTTGCCGGCGATGAAACGCTTAAGGAAAGACTTTACGTAAGAGTACTCCCGGGACTGGAGAGCCTGAGGCTCTGTGATGAAAACGGTATCACAGGCCGTCATGTACTGGCGCTCCAGGGACCGTTTACAACCGAGATGAATATGGCCATGATAGGCCAGTATGACATAAATATTCTTGTCACAAAGATATCAGGCAGCAACGGCGGCTATGAGGAAAAGGTCATGGCTGCAAAAAATAAAGGCATATCTGTTTATGCAATAGGATGTCCTGTGGAAGAAACCGGATATACATTTAATGAAACTTTAGAGACTCTCTCAAAAATATGTGACAGGGAGATAGGAAAAGCGCAAAAGCCCGGCATCATACTGGCGGGAGTCGGCATGGGTTCACATCTTTCCATGACAGAAGAAGTGAGAGAGGCTGTATGCAGCGCAGATATACTCCTTGGAGCAGAGAGGATGATCGCAGGCTTTACACCCCGTATTGAAAAAAAGCCATATTATGATAAAGACAGGATCATACCGTATATAAAAGAAATGCTTAATGAACATGATGACATAAATAATATTGTCATCTTATTTTCGGGGGATACCGGCTTTTACAGCGGGGCAGCAGGTCTGTACGACGGACTCCTTAAAGAGACGGAGTCAGGTGCCCTTAAAGCAGATATAAAGATACTGCCCGGTATATCGTCTGTATCATATCTCTCCGCAAAAACGGGGATATCATACGACGACGGCCTGATACTCAGTATCCACGGTAAAGAAGTATCAAATCTCTTAAAAAAGATTAAGGAAAATAAAAAGACATTTTTACTTTTATCAGGAGTAAAGGACATAAACAGGCTGGGATCACTCCTTTCTGAGGGAGACCTTAAGGATGTAAAGGTTATCGCAGGATACAGACTCTCATATGATGATGAAAAGATCATGACCTTATCTCCCGCTGAGTGCATGGGGTTAACAGGGGACGGTTTGTATACAGCCGTCATATTAAATGACAGTGCCTTAAAGCCCTCTGCATCTCACGGTATGCCTGACAGCGCTTTTATCAGGGACAAAGTCCCCATGACAAAAGAGGAGATCAGGGAGATAAGCATCTGCAAGCTTAATCTTAAAACGGATTCCGTCCTGTATGACATAGGCAGCGGCACGGGATCCATAGCAATAGAGGCCGCATCATTATCAGATGATATAAAGGTTTATGCTATCGAGAAAAAGGATGAAGCCGTAAAACTGATTAATGCTAATAAAAATAAATCCGGCGTTGATAATATAGAGATTATAAAGGGAACAGCACCTGAATGTCTTGGTGGACTATCCGTTCCTACCCATGCCTTTATAGGTGGCAGCAGTGGTAATCTTAAGGATATACTTAACTGCCTTAAGGAACTTAATCCCCGTATGAGAGTCGTTATCAATGCTATCAGCATAGAGACGGTATGTGAGATAAAGGAAGTAATGAACCTGTATGATATATGCAATGATGAGCTCGTCCAGGTCCAGGTGAGCAGGGCTGATAAGATCGGCAGTTATAATCTGATGAAAGCAGAGAATCCCGTATGGATATTTTCATTTGATTTTGGTGATGATAAATGAGATTAAACAGAGTGATGATAGCCGCGCCAAAGAGCGGCAGCGGCAAGACAACCATAACATGCGGTCTTTTGTGGGCTTTAAAAGAAAGGGGATTAAACCCTGTCTCTTTTAAGTGCGGCCCCGATTATATCGATCCCATGTTTCATAAAACTGTCCTTGATATATCATCGAAAAATCTTGATACATTTTTTACAGATGAAGAGACCACAGTAAATCTCATGCTTGATGGAAGGAATGACGGAGACTTTGCAGTCCTTGAGGGAGTCATGGGTCTCTACGACGGACTCGGCGGTATCAGGGAGGAGGGCTCGTCGTATCATCTTGCAAAGATTACAAAGACCCCGGTCATCCTCGCAGTCGACGCAAAGGGTATGGGCCGGTCGGTCATTGCCCTTATCGCAGGATTTTTATCTTATGATACAGATAAACTGATAAAGGGCGTCATATTAAACAGGACATCAAAAAGTTTTTATGAGACCATAGCGCCCCTCATTAAGGAAGAACTTGGCATAAAGACTCTTGGATATGTCCCTGATAACCCTGAGTTTAAACTTGAGAGCAGACACCTTGGACTCACCCTGCCGGGAGAAGTAGCGGGCATCCGGGAGAAACTTGCAGAAATCAGCCGCGTATTAGCTGACACAGTATCAGTTGATGAGATTATGAGTATTGCCATGATGGAACCGGGTGATTTACCGGTGGAGTCCGGCTTTTGCAAGGTGACGGACCCCGCTGCAACGACTGCAACAGCCCCGGCTTTGGCAGTCATCGCCATCGCACGGGATCAGGCTTTCTGCTTTTACTATGATGACAACTTAAAACTTCTTGAAAAATACGGAGCGATTATAAAATACTTTTCTCCCATCAGTGACAAAAAACTTCCTGACAATACATCAGCCATACTTATCGGCGGAGGCTACCCGGAGATGTTTTTAAAAGAACTGTCAGAAAATAAACCAATGCGGGGTGAGATACGAAATGCATATAAGAAAGGCATGCCCGTCATCGCAGAGTGCGGAGGCTTTATGTATCTCCATGATTTCATATCGGATAAAGACGGCAACGAATATAAAATGGCAGGCATCATCCCGGGAGGATGTGTATATAAAAATAAATCAGTCAGGTTTGGATATATAGAGCTTTCTCCTAAGGGAGAGAATACCTGGACTAAAGATATTAAGGTCA
>CADBFE010000038.1 GCA_902793845.1 uncultured Lachnospiraceae bacterium
ACTATGAATTGGGACAATGTCCAAAAGAAAGTGGGTGATTATATGGGTGGAAAGATAATTGAGCTAGAGTCTGTTAAAAAGTATGACGAATTTATAGAAAATACAATAAAAAACCGAGACAAAGAGAAAATCGCAGAAATGCTGACAAAAGGGAAAACAGTTGAGGCAATTGCTGATTTTTGCGGCTACCCGATAGACCTCGTCAGAGAAGTTGAGCAGAACCTCCTGGTGACACAATAAAATAAAAAGTATTCATCCCGTGGATTACAGGTCCACGGGATTTTTTGATTCTCCGGGACGCGCCCACAACCTCACTCCCGAACCGGGGCAACGCATCCGACGAGCTAACTGCTAACAGTCCCTAATTATTTGGGATATGTGAGCCGGCAAAAATTATGCCGTCTCACAACCCTATCCCAAATCAAAAGGTCCTGTAAGCAGTGGATCTTGTCTCCTGCTAAAAACGCCCCGTTAATCGTTCGGGAGTGAAGTTTGTTGGTGCACCCTTCAAACATCTTTTTGGAAAATGTCTATTCAGATGACGAGACTCTAAGGCTCGCATTAATTGTCCCAGGGAATACACATCCACGCTAATTAAAGTAACGAAGTAAATGTGATAAAATATACCATAGCAAAATGGTATATTTTTTATTTGTTGAGGGATTTCGCTTCCTTGGATGTTTCGAGAATAGGATGTCCTTTCTCATACAAAAAATCGTTTATTTCATCAACACTTTTGTTTTCGGAAATGCAAAGAATGATTGCAGTATCTCGAGCATCTTTTGAGTAAAGTACCCCGACATTACAAATTTTTAAAGCACGATTAATCTCTTGAAGAGACATACCGGCAGAAACACAGAGAGCAATGACGCGATCTTTGGTAGGCTTTCTTCTACCATCAACTAACTGGTATACGTAATCTTTTGGTATTTGGCTAGCTTTAACGATATCTGAAAGGTTTAGGTTATGCTCACTGAGATATTTATTTAAGAATTCTGGAAAAGTCAATTCCTTAGCCGAAGGCAAATCTTTTATAAGATTGTCATAATCTTTCAGAGAAGAGTTCTTAAGTTTATTGTCCAGATATTCAGTACTTTTTTGCATTTTAGTTTTCTCCATGAAGACTTTTTTATATTATACATCAAAGGGGATGTGAAGTTTATAACAACCGAATATGCAGAGAGAATTGAGCATGATAAAAATGAATTGTTAGAACTCTTTAGAAACAATAATCATTCGGATAAAGCTGACAGTCTTGAAAAACAGCTGAATGACATTGCAAATGAAAAACGTATCAAGCTGGTATTTATCGGTCAGTATACGGCTGGAAAATCGACAGTCATTTCTGCTCTTTCCGGAGATACAACTATAAAGATTGATTCTGATATTTCGACAGAACATCCGGCAGATTATTCATGGGGAAATGTGATATTAACGGATACCCCTGGACTTTATACCGAAAATAAAGAACATGATGCCAGAACTATTGAAATGATTAAACAGTCGGATCTGCTGATTTACTGTATTACAAGTGATCTTTTTAATCAGTATACTTTGAAAGATTTCGAAAAATGGGCGTTTGAATATGGATATGCCGGAAAGATGTTTCTGGTTATTAATAAAATGTCTAAGGAAGCGGGCGAGTATGAGGAACTGTGTAAAAACTATCTCACAACTCTTAATAAAGCGTTATATCCTCATTCTGTAAATGAATTTGCCCATGCCTTTATTGATGCAAAGGATTATAAGGATGGCGTAAAAGATAACGACAGAGAATTAATCGAATACAGTCATTTTGAAGATTTTATATCAATCCTGAATGATTTCATAAAAGCAAAGGGCCAGATAGGAAAGTTCGATACTCCGGTCATGATATTAAAATCTGCAATAGACAGGGCTATAGAGGAACTGGGAGAAGACGAATCAAATAAGGATTATAGCGCTCTGTTATCAAGGATAGAACGTGCTGTTGATGAAATCAGAAATAAGATTTCAGTCGAAGCAGGAAATTTGATTCGAAAGCAGTTGAAACCAATTATTGATAAAGGATTTGAATTATCAAGAAAAATCGGTTTGGAGAATGTGGAGTTTTCCGATGAAGAAATAGAAGCACTGGTTCACAGATGCTGCGAAGCCCTGAATGGTCAATTGTCAAATCTTTGCGAGAAAGGCACGGAGGCTCTTCGTAAAGAAATAGAAGGCATTATGCAGAGTGATCTGGCCATATTCTTTTTTGACACTGTGAAAGATATAAATGAGAAGGCTTCTATTTTTGAGAGCTCAGGTAATAAAGCAAAACGTATTCAGTTTGAGTCAATTAAAGAGCTTGTTCAAAATATTACAGGCAAAACTATTCAGCTTGCTACAAAAGGCGGAACGCAGTCGGCGAACTTCTTTATAAAGGCAACCGAAGCTTCAGGTTCCCAGCTTCATACTTTCGTACTTAACACAGGTCACTTTTTTGGAGTCAAGTTCAAACCTTGGCAGGCAGTTAATATTGCTAAGGATATAGGAAATGTTGCAAAGGTAGTCGGACCGGTTCTTTCATTTATCGGACTTGCAATCGATATTAAGGATTCCATACAAGAAGAACAGGAAGCAAAGAAGATTGAGAAAGCCAGAATAGAGTGCAGACAGTCATTCACTGATATTGAAAATGATATTGAACGACAGTATATGGAAGAGCTGAGCAGGATGTTCTCCGCATATGATGATGTCACCAGTCAGGTGCAGGAAGACAGAGAGCGTGTTCAGAATATTATGAAAAAAGATAACCTGATGGTTAAGAAACTGCTCGATATCAGACGTGATCTTACAGATATCCAGAGAAATCTGTTCTAATATAAGGTGATTTATTAGATAATGCTGTTTAAGAAACATAGAATAAAAAAATCATATGACCCATCCACACAAAAACCTGTCATTAAGTGCAGTATCTGCAACGGAGAGCAGGTGGCCGGATTTAAGGATATCCATACCGGAGCCTTTGAGGAAGTGATGCTGATCAGGAATGAAGCAGACCTTGACGCGTTTCGAAAGGAGTATGGGATTACAGGGGATATTGGAAAGATATACTAGAAAACGGTAGAAAAAAGGGCTATGCAAAAAGCAGGAGCCCTTTTAATATCCTCAAATTTTGAATAAATGGGAAATATAGGTAATAGACTATCGAAAGACGGAATACGGACGGAATATGAAGACAATTTTGCTCAAAGTACAGGATACGGGACTTTACCTGGGTATAATTATAATCAATAAAGCAATTGTTTTTGTTTTTGTCATAGCACAGATTTCGAATGAAATGATTCATTCCCTGAGTAGTAGGAGTCTGTGGCTCCCCGGGAGCATGTAGGTCGGTAGGGATGCAAGAGATCAGCTGGCTGAATACCTTTTGAAAGTGTCGCACGTGATGCGACCAAATGTGATTATTGCCATGTTAGGATTAATACATACTTGATAAGGAGGATATTTATATGAAAGTATGTGAATTGATCTCAAATGAAATTGAATTTGGTAAAGCAGGGCTATTTTTAGTTGGTGGAAGACCGGCGATGGGTAAAACAGCATTTGCAAGAAGTGTTTCCCTTGCCATGGCAGAAAAAGGATATAAGATCGGATATTTTTCTTTTGAGCATATTCAGTGCGATTTGTTTAGTGATACTAAAAAAACAAAGAATGAAGGAGATATGCCAAAACTTGAAATTGATATATTGGATACCGTGCCTGAGACGGTAAAGAATATTGAGGATAATTGCATCGATAAATATTATGACATGGTGATAATAGATTATCTTCAGCTTATTGACCGGGAAGATGGGAGTGGCATCGATGTAATAGATGGGCTACGCAGGCTTGCGGATAAACTTGATATTCCGGTTATTGTATTATCTCAATTACCTAGAACTATAGAAACGAGAGATGATCATAGGCCCAGAGTTGAGGATTTATCTGTTTACAGAATCGACGCCGCAATATTTGATCAGTTATTTTTATTATATCGCGGGTCTTTGTATGACGATAAAGAAAATCCTTCCAAAATGACAGTTATTAAAAAAATCGGTGAAGATATATTGGAATGGGATGAGAAGAGTCGTTCGCTCCTTTAAACCAGGTAAATGCTTATGAATATTATTGATATCTCAAGTATAGAGAAAGAATATCATATCCCGGATGATAGAAAAGGAACATTCCATGACGTTCTTTTTGATATAATTGATCAGAGAGGACTTTCTAATAAAGAGGTTTATACAAGATGCAACATAGAGCGTAAACAGTTCTCTAAAATGCAGTGCAGCCCCAATATGAAACCGGGCAAAAAATATGTCCTTGCTCTTTGCATAGGGCTCGGACTATCGCTTGACGAATCAGCTGATTTATTGAGCCGTGCCGATAATGCATTTAATCCTGGTGATGCCCGGGATCAATATGTTAAAGGATTTATAAAAAATGGTTGTGACGATATCAGGCAGGTAAATGAATTCCTGGCTGAGCGAGGATTGGAATTGCTGGGCTCATTTTCAGAGGGAGTTCTGACACTAACTGATAAGGTTATTTGAATATATGTTCATGGTCTGTGTTTCATCATTTGAAGACAAAGGAATAAAAAAGTGGGGGCTGTTTTACGAAGATAAAAAGGGTAACAGGAAGCATCTGACTGAAAACTTTAAGCCGCTTGTCTTTGATACCGAAGCGGAGGCAAAGGCAAAGCTTGACTCCATTGAAGCAGAGCGGCGAAGTGAAGATGCTGCAGAGCCGTTTACTTTAGAGGAAGCAAAGTCTTTTGCGGAGAGCCATCAGTGGAAGTTTGCTACGACATATGCAGAGACTGCTCCCCACGAATACCTTGTGAAGAAGTTGCTGCCTGATTCGGACAGGCTTTTATTTGAGAGACTTGTTCAGACGATCAACAAGGACTCTGTTGTGGGTTACTTTTACGGACACAAAAACAATTATCTGATTCTGGGGGATCATTATTACTGGTACATGGCAGATTGCTATCCCGAGAATCTGGCTGTTGATTTGATTAACAGGACGACGACAGACTATCTGGAATATCGGGACGGAGCATATTACTATAAGAATGATGATAGAGAGAAGTTACACAGAAAAATGAAACAATTGAGCAATATGTGAGGTATTCTATGCCTTTTCAGATAATCAGAAATGACATAACCAAAGTGAAAGCGGATGCGATCGTGAATACAGCCAATCCGCTCCCTAAATATGCAGGCGGTACGGACAAAGCCATATATGAGGCGGCAGGCAAAGAAGATCTCCTTGCAGAGAGACAAAAGATCGGAAATATCAATCCCGGTGATGTGGCTGTGACTCCTGCTTTTAAGTTAAAGGCAAAGTACATTCTCCATACTGTCGGTCCTACATGGGATGGCGGTAAAAAGGGTGAGTTTGAAATACTCCGCAGTTGTTATAAGAAATGTCTAGAGAAAGCATTTGAACTTAAATGCGAGGATAGCCTGTGACGAAGAGGATGAAGAAGAATAATTTTCCGGTTGACATCTTTCCGCTTAAGTCATAAACTTGATTTAATCAAATACAAATCGTTGATGGAGACAGTAGTATTGTCAGAGATTCATTACAGAGAGCGGGGATGGCTGAGAACCCTGCATGAGCAGATGATATGAACACCACTCCGGAGAGGCTTTAATACAGCCCGGTGATTCCGTTATCATCATTAATAAGAGGTCTGCGATGCAGACAACCAGGGTGGAACCGCGGTAATATGTTTTATCGTCCCTTGTATCGATTATGATGCAAGGGACTTTTTAATTTCGAAAGGAGCAGAACATGAAAATTACACTTAAAGACGGAAGCGTAAAAGAGTATGACAGCGCAAAGTCAATCTACGAGATCGCACTTGATATCAGTGAAGGTCTTGCGAGAAACGCATGCGCAGGAGAGGTTAACGGCGAGATAAAGGATCTTCGAACAGAACTTAATGAAGACTGCGAGCTTAATATTGTGACAAACAACACCCCGGAGGGACTTCGTGTCATCAGACATACATGTTCCCATGTAATGGCAGAGGCAGTTAAGAGATTATTCCCTAATGCCAAGATTACAATCGGACCTGCCATCGATGACGGATTCTACTATGACTTTGATTCAGATCCTTTCTCAAGAGAGGACCTTGATAAGATTGAGGACGAGATGAAGAAGATCATCAAGGAAGGCAATGAACTTAAGAGATTCACACTTCCAAGAGAAGAGGCAATCAAGTTCATGGAAGAGAAGGGCGAGCCTTACAAGGTTGAGCTTATTAAAGACCTTCCCGAAGGAAGCGAGATTTCATTCTATGATCAGGGCGGCTTCGTAGACCTCTGCGCAGGCCCTCATCTTATGAATACAAAGGGAATCAAGGCATTCAAGCTTACAAGCTCATCAATGGCTTACTGGAGAGGTGATTCCAATAAAGCAAGACTTCAGAGAATCTACGGATCGGCATTCTCAAACAAGGATGATCTTAAGGCATACCTTGCACACCTTGAGGATATCAAGATGCGTGACCACAACAAGCTTGGCCGTGAGATGAAGCTTTTCCTTACAGCTGATGTTATCGGTCAGGGACTTCCTCTCTTTACTCCCAAGGGAACAAAGATGATCATGAAGCTTCAGAGATGGATTGAGGACCTTGAGGACAACGAGTGGGGATATGTGCGTACACGTACACCTCTCATGGCCAAGTCAGACCTTTACAAGATCTCAGGTCACTGGGATCACTACATGGACGGAATGTTCATCCTCAACAAGGATGAGGCAGAGGGCAAGGAAATAATGGCTCTTCGTCCCATGACATGTCCTTTCCAGTACTATGTATACATGAATGATCAGAAGTCATACAGAGACCTTCCTTACAGAATGAGTGAGACATCAACACTTTTCCGTAATGAGGATTCCGGAGAGATGCACGGCCTCACAAGAGTCAGACAGTTTACTATCACAGAGGGACATATAGTACTGCGCCCCGATCAGACAGAGGAGGAACTCACAAGATGTGTTGAACTCTGCAATTATGTAATGAAGACACTGGGTGTAGAGGGCGATGTGACATACAGACTCTCAAAGTGGGATCCCAATAATAAAGAGAAATATCTCGGAGATGAGAGCTACTGGAATCAGTCCCAGCAGTACTTAAGGGATGTAATGGAGAAAAACGGCATCACATACAGCGAGGCTGACGGTGAGGCTGCATTCTACGGTCCCAAGATCGATATCCAGGCCAAGAATGTATACGGCAAGGAAGACACGATGATCACTATCCAGCTTGACTGCGAGGCTGCATCAAAGTTTGGTATGTATTACATCGACGAAAACGGCAACAAGGCTACACCTTATATCATCCACAGAACATCAATGGGATGCTATGAGCGAACACTTGCATGGCTCATCGAGCATTACGCAGGCAAGTTCCCTACATGGATGTGCGCAGAGCAGGTCAGAGTACTGCCTATCTCAGAGAAGTACGCAGACTATGCAGAGCAGGTAGCAGCAAAGCTTAAAAAGGCAAAAGTCGATGTAACTGTAGATAACCGTTCTGAGAAGATCGGATACAAGATCCGTGAGGCACGTCTTGACAGACTTCCTTACTGGCTTATTGTCGGCGAGAAAGAAGCTGCCGACGGCACAGTATCCGTATCAAGCCGTTTCGAGGGACCGGAAGGAACAAAGAGCCTCGATGATTTTATCAGCCAGATCACGGAGGAAATCGAAAACAAGGTAATCCGCGAGGAAGTCAAGAAGGAAGAAGAGAAGCAGTAATTCATTTATATGAGTACAATGATAAAAGCCATAAAACAGGGTACGGTTTTAGGCGTTTCGGAATTCATCTCCTGCGAGAAGCTTCCGGCTGACCGCTATTCGGAGATGAAATATCCGAAACTTATACCCCTTATGCGTTTTCACGTGGACAGGTATAAACTTGAGGGCTTCGGTCACCTTATGGTGATGCATACCGAGACAAAGATGGGCATGGAGCTTATCACCATGTCATTTATGCCTTCGGAATGTGTGAATCTGCCGTACCTTCTTGTGGATGCAATGTCCATGAAGAAGAAAAAGTGCGTATTTGTGGAGTATTACGGATGCGGCAACGACGATCTGAATGATGGGAAGCTTAAGGAAGTATACGAAAAGTTCAGCAGTCTTCCGGATTATACGGAAAAAGAGAACTGGTATATAAGGGAGCGCAGACCATATTCTCTGATAAAACAGGGCGAAGAGGATGAGCTCGTGGATATGGCTGCCCAGTCGGTTAAAGCCTATCTTTTATCGGTAAAAGACTGCCACGTTGATAAAAGTTACGCCGATAAGCTTAAGGTGTTCAGAGACAGGATGATAAATGAGGGAAATCCCTCAAGCGCCACCCTGAAAATGCTCTTAAAAGAAGACGGCGCAAAGGCATTTATGGAAAATGTAATTATGCCTCTTAAATGATTTTTTATGATTTTTAAATCAAAAATACTGTATAATTAATAGGGTGGGGGAATTGGTTATATGGTTAATCAGGAGGTATTTTCATGAAGGTAGTATTGGCGGGTGCGTATGGTAATCTGGGAGCAGATGTATTTAAGGCTCTCATTAAAGAAGGACATGAAGTGGTTGCCCTTGATATGGCACAGAGAGATATAGGAATCACTTCAGGATTTGAGTTTAAAAAGGTTGATGTAACGGACCCCAAGACACTTGAGGGTGTATGTGACGGAGCAGATGCTGTTATCACTACGGTAGGCCTTACAAAGGGCTCTGCAACAGTTACCAATTATGATATTGATTATCAGGGTAATCTGAATCTCCTGCATGAAGCAAAGAAGGCAAATATAAAGAACTTTGTTTATATTTCCGTAATCAAGGCAGATAAGGCTCCCAAAGTTCCCATGCTTCATGCAAAAAATCTTTTTGAGCAGGAGCTTAAAAAGAGCGGTATCACATATGTGATCCATCGTCCTACGGGATATTTCTATGACATCGTGAAAGTATTCAAGCCTATGGTTGAGGCAGGTCAGGTGACACTTCTCGGCAAGGAGCCCGTCCACTGCAATGTTATCTCAACAGAGGATTTCGGCGAGTTTATCGTAAAGCATATCACTGATGAAAACAAAACATATAATGTTGGCGGCAAGGAGACATATTCGTATGAAGAGATCGCCAATATGTGCTTTGCAGCTGCGGGAAAGACGCCTGTCATAAAGAGGGCTCCCGCAGGACTTTTTGATGTACTTGCATTTGTAAATAAATTAAAGAAAAACGGAAAAGAAGCTATTCTTCGTTTCTCAAAGTGGACACTTACCGAGGAGATGGTAGGAGACACGGTATACGGAGATATGAGTTTTGCGGAGTATATCAAGAAGAGCTTCTGATTGATTCGTTAATATTGTAGTAAAGGTTTGTTTGGTAAGAGAGGTTTTAATGGTTTTTTATTTCACCGGTACGGGTAACAGTAAGTTTGTTGCAGCGAAGATTGCAGAAAAATCTGGCGATGAAATTGTTGATATTTCAAAATATATAAAGGCAGGAGAGAATCCTGTTTTTGACAAAGAAGGGACATATGTATTTGTGGCACCTTCATATTGCTCCTTTATTGCCGGGCCGATGGTTGATTTTGCGGAAAAGGCAGTGCTGCCTAAGGGAGTCAGGGTTTATTTTGTTGTAACCTGTGTTGCCTCAATGGGAGCCACTCCCGCATGGGCGAAAAAGCTCTCTGCGAAAAAAGGCTATGAATACATGGGCTCCGAGGCAGTCCTGATGCCTCAGAATTATGTGGCATTTTTCACCACAAAGGAAAAGTCGGAGAACGCTCCCGTAATTGAAAAAGCCCTGCCTAAGATAGAAGAGATCGGCGATTTAATAAAATCAGGCAGCAGGCTTGCCGATAAGAAGAATCTGCCGGGAGAGCTCGGCTTTACCATGTGGCAGGCAAAGTGGTTCCATGACCATATGATGAAGACCAAGAAGTTTTTTACGACGGATGCGTGTGTTTCATGCCGGAAATGTGTTCAGGTATGTCCCCTCGGGAATATCAGCCTTGAAAGCGAAAGGCCAAAGTGGGGCGATAACTGTACCCACTGTATGGCATGCATAAACCTTTGCCCGCAGAAATGCATAGAATACGGCAAGAAAACCGCGGGTAAACCAAGATATACAGGACCCTATGATATAATAAAATAATAGGGGTAAATTTGGAGGTTACGGATATGTATGAAATGGATTATGATGTCGCTGCATCCTACTGGACGGAAAAATATAAGACTTCGGCTCATGTTGATGAGGAGACCTTAAGGAAAAAGATAGATGAATTTTTAAAGGAGCATAATACATGCGCACTGGCAACCGCATCGGCGGATATGGTGCGAAATACTCCCATTGAATACAACTATCTGGACGGTGTCATATATCTCTTTTCCGAGGGCGGACTTAAATTTAAGGCTTTAAAGGAAAATAAGAATGTAAGTCTTGCCATATTTGAACCCTACAAAAATTTTGGAGACCTTAAAAGCCTTCAGATCGATGGGACAGCCGTGATGGTAGAGCCTTTTTCGGAAGAATACCTAAAGCTCCTTAAGCATAAAAATATCTCGGAGGAGTGGATGAGAAAACTGCCAAAGCCGCTTTATCTTATAAAGGTGGTTCCGGCGGCTTACGATTATCTTGATTCGGATCTTAAGAAGGATGGATTTGATAACAGGCAGCACCTCGGATAGGTCGCATGAGGGACCATAATAATATTTCCTCTTGACATGTAATATTCATTATGATATTCTGTCATACGTCAAGCAGAGCATTGCTCTCACCCTGCGGCTTAAAGGTGCTTCAGGTGTCATGAATTTTAATAAATCGTTTTAACCGATATATTGTTTATGACTTTGAGTGGATGTTCATGCGGACATCCACTTTTCATTTGTTTATTTAAAGATTTTGGGAGGACAAACCTATTAACGACTTACTTATTAACGGACAGATCAGAGAGAAGGAAGTAAGAGTTATCGGCCTTGAGGGCGAACAGCTCGGCGTCATGAATATTGAGGACGCTCAGAGGATAGCCAATGAAGCCGATGTAGACCTGATACTTACGGTGCCCAACGCAAAGCCCCCGGTATGCAGGGTGATGGAGCTCAGCAAATATCTGTATGAGCAGAAGCGTAAGGAAAAGGAGAGAAAGAAAAACCAGAAGGTGGTTGAAATCAAAGAAATCCGCCTTTCTCCCAATATCGATACAAACGATCTCAATACCAAGATCGCCGCTGCGAGAAAGTTTATCTCAAAGGGTGACAAGGTCAAGGTGACACTCAGGTTCAGAGGTCGTGAGATGGCGCATATGCAGCAGAGCAAGCATATCCTCGATGATTTTGCAGAGACACTCGCTGACTGCACCGTAATCGAAAAGCCTGCCAAGGTTGAGGGCAGGAGCATGACACTGGTTTTAGCTGAGAAGAAGTAGTCTTCAGTTAAACATAGATTATACTTAGGAGGAAAATAAAATGCCAAAAATGAAAACCAGCAGAGCAGCTGCAAAGAGATTCAGTAAATCAGGTACAGGTAAGCTTATCCGTAACAAAGCTTATAAGAGACATATTTTAACAAAGAAGTCTGCAAAAAATAAGAGAAATCTCCGTCAGGACGCTGTTGTTGACGCAACAAACGTAAAGAATATGATGAAGATTTTACCTTACATGTAAGATGTGGGAATAAATATTTGGAAGGAGATTTATCATGGCAAGAATTAAAGGTGGCGCTAACGCCAAGAAGAAACATAATAGAGTATTAAAGCTTGCAAAGGGATACAGAGGAGCAAGATCTAAGCAGTATCGTGTTGCTAAGCAGTCAGTGATGAGAGCACTTACATCATCATACGCAGGCAGAAAAGAGAGAAAGCGTCAGTTCAGACAGCTCTGGATCGCTCGTATCAATGCTGCAGCCCGTATCAACGGACTCTCATACAGCAAGTTTATGTATGGTCTCAAGCTTGCAGAGGTTGATATCAACCGTAAGATGCTTGCAGAGATGGCAGTTAACGATGCAGCAGGATTTGCTTCACTTGCAGATGTTGCAAAGGCTAAGCTTGCTTAATTAAGAGATTATCTAAAATACTGATAATAAGACAAAAAGGATTGGTAAATATGCCAGTCCTTTTTGCTTATCGGAAATATCATTTGTTTAAATTTACAAGAAAGTGTATAATAGTAATGCGACGCCGGACCGGGTCCGGTAGTTTAAACAGTGGGGTATTTTTATTTTGGACGAATCCTGGGGGTTAAAAAGTTTACTCGATACCGCAGATGATACGGCGGTATTTATCGTAAATGACCGGACAGATACAATTTTATATTGCAATTATTATACAACTCTTAAGACGGGAGCCCATGAGGGAAGTCAGCTTAAGGGTTTTTGGGATGATATACGCCCTCAGATGAAGGAATGCGGCGAAGGCAGGACCTACCGTTTCACATCTGAGCATACGCCTTTTGGAGACAACAAAAACGTGACCATCACCCGGGTTGTCTGGAAAGGCGGAGTCAAGGCGTATGCATTCCTCGTCACCAATCACCTTGAAAACAAGGAGGAGCGGGACAGAGAGATCATATTTAAAGCTCTCGGTAAGTCATATATTTCCATTCATGTAATTGATGAAGAGAGCAGTCTCGTATATACGATTTTCAAATCGGACGCCAAGGATGTATTTTATTTCAGACCTCAGCCGTATAAAGAGCTGATGGATGAACTGCTGGAGAAATATATCCATCCGGATGACATTCCCGGCATTGAGAAAATAAAAAATATAGAAGAGATAGAAAAGGAACTTGACGATGACGGCAAGGGTCTGGCCATGCAGTTCAGACGCCGGACAGGCGATGACTACAGATGGTGTGAGATGGGCTTTTCGCGGGTAAAGGGCTCGGACGGAAAGTATAAGACTGTCATCACCCAGCGGGATATCCATACGGAGCGGATCATAAATAATGACAAGCTCTCAAACAAGCTCATAATGGATGCCTTGGCCAATGCATACAGATCCGTATATCTGGTGGACCTGGATGATGGCAGCTATTCTACGGTAAAGCCTGATGAGCTGCTCTTTGGTATCAGGGATGAGGGTGACTACTCAGACCTGATGAGTATCGTCGAGGAACTGATACCGGATGAAAATCAGAAAGATGACCTCAGGGGATTTTTCTCACTTGAATCACTGCAAAATGCTTTTGAGGGAGAGGCTGACAATATCGGCAGGGAGTATCCGAGCGTACTGACCCAGGAGGACGGATGGATGAGTATAAATGCATTCAGACCTCCCAGCGCACCGGGACTTGATAATAAATGCGTCGTGACATTCATGGATATCACGGAGCACAAGAGAGTGGAGAAAGAACGCAACGAGCAGGTGATAGCTCTTGATGTCCTCTCCTCAAAATATACATGTGTATTTTTTGTAAACAGAAGTGATTATACATATCATGCACTCAAGATGCCGCCTCAGTATAAATATTTCCTCAGTCAGTTCAGTACGGTAAAGGATATATTTGCCCATTACCTATCGGCTTATGTCCTCGAGGACTACCGGGATATGCTGCGCTCGGGTATTAACAGTGCGATATTTGCCAAGGATGCATCTGTAAATGCAGATAATCCAAAGCAGGAATATATATATAAGACAGTCAACGATCAGTGGATCAGGCTGAGCATCACACTGGTCCCCGATAATGACTCCGGCGACGAATATGTGGTGGGCTTTGAGGATTACACCGAGATCATGGAGCAGCATTCCATGTCAAGCATATACGGGCGTATGATGCTGGCAGACTATGAGCATATGTATGAGTACGATCCGGCTAAGAACAGGTTTTACGAGCTGCTCTACGACGGGGAGAGACTCATGCGCAAGTCTCTTAATAATAATGCAGGTACGCTGGAATTCTTTGCCTCAAGCTGGGTTTATCCCGATGACAGCGAGATGTTTACGATGGCGTGCAGGATGGAGACTGTAAAAGCATGTATCAGGGACGGCAAGACCGTCAACCATCTGTACCTGCGTTGCCGTGACAATACGGAGACTGATTACAGACAGTTTATGTTTGGATTCCACTACTATGAGGCATACGGACGCAAGTATGTACTCATTACTGAGAGGGATGCAAATAAGGAGATTATATAACGGCTGTAAGGTTTATTAAGTTGAATTGCAATGACGCTTGTTGTATAATTTGAGAGGTGTAAAACACGAAATATTTTAAATATTTATATAAAAGTATTTAATGAAGGAAAGGAAGGAATTTTATTATGGCATTTTTTGATCAACTCGGAGCTAAGATTCAGAGCGGAGCAGCATCAGTAAAGGACAAGGCTAACAATTTTGCAGAGGTTCAGAATCTTAAGGGACAGATTTCAAGCTGTGAGCAGCAGCTCAAGGATATCTACATTGAGATCGGTAAGGCATATTATGCAGCTACAGATAATGATACTGTAGAAGGCGAGATGAAGGAGAAGTTTACAAAGGTTAAAGAGGCTGAGGAAGCTATCGCACACCTTCAGTCAAAACTCCGTGATGTAAAGGGTACTTTAGTATGCGGCAAGTGTGGCGCAGAAGTTCCTGCCGGTACAGTATTCTGCTCTAAGTGCGGATCAAAGATTGATGAGCCCCAGGCAGATGCAGCATCAGCAAACGCAGCTGAGAAGCCCTGCCCTTCATGTGGCAAGCCCGTAAAAGCAGGCGCAGCTTTCTGTGCTTCATGCGGAGCTAAAATCGAGGGATAATTTCGGAGAAAAGCTTTGAAAAAATCAACAGTTGCAGCGATCCTGTATGCACTAAACGGAATACTCGTATTCGCCATAGTCATACTGATCGTTCTCATTGTAAAGCGCGGACCAAAGCCGGAGGAACCGGTGGTAGCCACGGTGTCCGAGGATGAGTACGTCGAGGATGAGTACGTACCCGTGGAGGAACCTCAGGATACATCGGTGACTGTACTCGTGGCGGTGCCTGATACCACATCCAGTGTAAATGTGCGTTCGGGACCGAGTACGGATTACCAGCGTATAGGTTCGGCATATGCGGATTACGACTATGAGGTAATCACTATACTTGACTGCGGTTGGACCATGGTCCACTATGAAGACCTGACAGGCTATATCAGCAGTGATCTGCTCATATACAAGACCAAGACCACATATACCGCTTCCGATGCAGCTACATTTATGGATGCGACAGAGGAAGAGATAGAGGCGTATATGGAGGGCAATCAGACAGATGACGGGCTGACCACATTGCCAACGGAGACAGTCGATACACAGGAAGAGACCACGGAGGAGCCGGCAGATGCGGGCACTACGGAGGAGACCTCGACAGAAGAGTAAAATCATGGGTTTTTATGTATGAATATGCTTCGTACATGAAAACCCATTTTTTGTTGTTTTTATTCTTTTCAGCAGGAAAGTTTGGTATAACATGGATGTTATGTCGTAATTTCGAGGGAATAGTGAGTCAAGGATGACGAACGCCGAGAAATTATGATATAATATATAGGATTTTGGTTTAATCATAAGAAGGCAGAAAATGAATTATAATAACAATTTCGGCAGAAAAGGAATAAAGGAAAAGCAGAGGGCTCTGAATCAGAAGGGCGTAAAGCTAAAGAAGAGCATAGGCCTCTTGCTGGTGGATGCCATCATAATATGTATACTCTCCGGAGGAGTCCTCGGAATATGCCTGGGTATCGGTGTGTTTAACGGTATCATTGCATCATCACCCAATATCTCGGCCATCGACGTAACGCCGTCCGGATATGCCACCACCGTATACGACTCGGAAGGTCATGCCATGGCGAGACTCGTCGGAGCCAACTCAAACCGTACATACGTGTCCATGGATAAAATCCCCCAGAATCTCTGCGATGCATTCGTGGCTAT
>CADBFE010000039.1 GCA_902793845.1 uncultured Lachnospiraceae bacterium
AGGTCATGCCATGGCGAGACTCGTCGGAGCCAACTCAAACCGTACATACGTGTCCATGGATAAAATCCCCCAGAATCTCTGCGATGCATTCGTGGCTATTGAGGATAACCGATTCTATGAGCACAATGGTATCGATATCATCGGTATCATCAGAGCCGGCAAGGTCACACTGACGACAGGCGATATGTCCCAGGGTGCATCTACCATCACCCAGCAGCTCATCAAAAATACAATGTTTACCCAGTGGGCTACGGCAGAGGGTGAGACTAAATTTGGCAAGATCAAGCGTAAGATCCAGGAGCAGTACCTGGCTATAGAACTTGAGAAAACTCTCACAAAAACAGAGATACTGGAGCTCTACTTAAATACAATCAACCTTGGTCAGAATACCCTCGGTGTCCAGGCCGCATCCATGAGGTATTTTGGTAAATCCGTTTATGATCTGAATCTCTCTGAGTGTGCTGTCATAGCAGCCATCACACAGAACCCGTCAAAATGGAATCCCATATCTCATCCTGACAATAATGCGGAGAGACGTGAGAAAGTGCTCGGAGATATGCTCAAGTACGGATTTATCACCCAGGCTGAGTATGACGAGGCTATGGCTGATGACGTATACTCCCGTATCCAGAATCATAATGAGAACAATACGGAATCCTCTGTTTATTCATATTTTGTGGATGAAGTAATCGAGCAGGCCATGGCCGACCTCACCGAGTATTATGTGATGGAGGGATATACAGAGACTCAGGCAGCTGCAAAAGCTTCCAATATGATTTATTCCGGAGGCCTCTCCATATATACGACTCAGGATCCCCAGATCCAGTCAACAGCCGATGAGGTATGTGCCGATGAGGCTACATATCCCGAGGAAGTGAAATGGCTCCTCTCATACCAGCTGACTGTACAAAAGGCTGACGGAACTCTTGAGAATGTATCATCGGAGATGTACAAGAGCTATTACAAGGAGCTGTATCCTGACTTTAACATGCTTTACAATTCCCAGGACGATGCGTATGCGGCTATTCTGGATTATCAGGCGGCTACATTTGAAGAGGGAGACGAGGTATATGCGGAAAATATCACTCTGACTCCTCAGCCCCAGATATCACTCTGCATCATGGACCAGTCCACAGGATATGTGCTGGCACTTGTTGGAGGCCGTGGTCAGAAGCTGACCAGCCGTTCGCTGAACAGAGCCACAAATACGACTCGTCAGCCGGGATCATGCTTTAAGGTACTGGCTGCATTTGCACCGGCTATCGATACAGGTACCCTGACGCTTGCATCTGTATATGAGGATGCTCCGTACAATTATTCAAACGGACGACCGATCAAAAACTGGTATGGTGCCAATACATACTGGGGTATCCAGTCGATCAGGCGTGGAGTGGAGCAGTCACTTAACATCATCGCTGTAAAGACGATCACCCAGATCACACCTCAGGTAGGATTTAATTATATAAAGAACTTTGGCTTCTCAACTGTCGTGGACAGACGAGTAGAGTCAAACGGTATGGTTACCACCGATATCACCCAGTCACTGGCCCTCGGAGGTCTGACTGACGGTGTTACCAATATGGATCTGACGGCAGCCTATGCATGCCTCGCCAACGGTGGTATTTACAACGAGCCTATCCTTTATACAAAGATCGTTGACCATGACGGCAATACACTGATCGACAAGGTCGCTGACCAGACTACGAGACGCGTGGTACAGGATACGACAGCATTCCTCATGACAAGCGCCATGATTGACTGTGTCACAAAGGGTACAGGTACGGCAGTCAACTTTGGATCCCAGCGTATCGCCGGCAAGACAGGTACTACATCTGATAACTACGACGTATGGTTTGCCGGATATACACCATACTATACATGTACGACATGGACCGGATATGACAACAACGTAACCATGAGTACTGCGGAAAAGGCTATCGTAAAGACTATCTGGCGTAATGTTATGTCCCAGATCCATGAAGGTCTGGAGTACAGAGACTTTAATATGCCGGGCAATATAGTGACGGCTACTGTATGTTCCCAGTCGGGCAAGCTTCCTGTTGAGGGACTGTGTGATGACTGTCTGAAGACGGAGTACTTTGCGGAAGGAACTGTGCCGACCACGTACTGTGATGTTCATTACATGGGTGAGGTTTGTGCTTACTCAGGCAAGGTGGCATGCGATAACTGTCCGTTTAAGGTACAGGGCGTGGTAGAGTTGCCTCTCGTCGAGGATCCGGCTGTCCAGAAGGGTTCACCAAATGCAAATACGACAAATTACTGTGAACATGATGCGCTGTTCTATACAGACCCGGGATACCGGTCAGTGCTCGAGGCGGAAAACGCTGTACTGACATCCATGGGATATAACTTCTCACTTGAGGGGTATTGATCATAAATAGAGATTATAAAAAGGCGGTGCGGTTGCATTGCTTTTTTAATGTGTTTGGATATATAGGAAATGATATATAATAAATTTTTTAAAAAAATTTTTATTTTTTATGAAAAGTGCAACACTTCTGCAACACTGTGTGGTGTATATTTACCTCATCAAAGAAAAACAAAGAAAAAACGAAAACTTCTTAGGAGGAAGAAAAAATGAAAAAGTACAGCACATCAAGAAAAATCACAAGAAAGAATGGAAAGAAGAACTACGAGGATGGAATCTTCAACGGAATGTCAATCATGGCTACCGCACTTGCACTTATCCTCGGAGGAGCGATCATATATAACACACTTAAGGTTGATAAGTCAGGCGAGACAGTAGAGGTTGAGGAATATACAGCACAGTCCTCTGAAAATACAAAAGAGGTAGTAGAGCTTACACTTAATACAGAGACAAAGGCAGAGGTTGCAACAGCTAAGGCTGAGGTAAAGGCAGGAGCCGGAGCAGAGGTTCCCACAGCACCCGCCAAGACAGAGACTCAGGTGACTCCCGCACCTGCAGCAACTCCCGCAGTTACACCTGCTGCACCTGCTCAGGTTTCAGTATCAGGAGCTCCCGTATCTACATCAACAGTATTTACTTATGAAGGACCTACAGAGCTTGTAAGCCCCAAGACAGATGTACATCTTGTAAGCGCAGACGGAACAGTTGAAACATGGTGCTCACTCAGAACAGACGGTGACTACTACAATAAGGATTCAAAGAGATTCAAGTGCGGCGCTGACGGAATGTTCTTTGACGAGAACGGCGTACAGTATGTATGCACAAAGGTTAATGTAGCAGAATAAAGTGATAAGTTAATATAAAAGTTTTCTCCGAAAGAGGCGGTGCGATAATAAATCGTATCGCTTTTTTCTTTGCCTAAAACGGGCATAAATGGTAGAATAACAATGTATGTGCGAAAATCAGGAGATAAAGATAATCACAAAGGGTGGGAGCGGTGAGATAGTCGAGAAAAAGTCACGATTTATCTGCACTGTACGTCCCGTTAAGGAGGAATCCGAGGTCCGTGATTTCTTTGCAGAGATTAAGAAAAAGTACTGGGATGCAAAGCACAACTGTACGGCAGCAGTTATTGGTGACAATAATGAATTTGCCAGATGCTCGGATGACGGAGAACCGTCAGGTACGGCAGGCAGGCCCATGCTGGAAGTCCTCATAAATGAGGGATATCACAATGTGGCTGTAGTGGTCACGAGATATTTCGGAGGAGTGCTCCTTGGTACAGGAGGTCTGGTCAGAGCATATCAGGGGGCTGTCAAGGCGGGACTCGCTGCATGTGAATGCAAGGTAAAGACCAGGGGATATAAGTATCTCATAACCGTTTCGTACAATGATTACAACAAGTTAAATACTTATATTGCGACTCATAATATTATCGTCGCTGACAGCGAATATGCCGACAGCATAAAACTGACCGTCATCCTGAAAAATGATGAGCGGGACAGTGTCATAAAAGATTTTGTCGATGCCACAAGCGGAAGGGCTGTAGTAGATGACCTTGGCGAGACAGACATCGAGATGAATATTTAGGGAAAGGAGAGCTGACGATGACTGAAGAAGAAGTAAACAGCAACCTTTTGTCACTCGTTGATACAAAGCAGTATACGAGTCTCAGACAGGAACTGTCGGAGATGAATGATGCCGACATCGCAGGCTTTCTGGAGACTCTTGAGGAAGAACAGTTTTTCAAGATATTCCGAATACTTCCCAAGGATATGGCGGCCGATGTATTCCCTTATTTTGAGATAGAGAACCAGCAGTCAATCATCACAAAGCTGTCCGATAAGGATGCGGCAGGCATTATCAACAACCTGATGGCCGATGATGCGGCAGACCTCCTTGAAGAGATGCCGGCCAATATAGTAAAAAAGCTCCTGGCCAACGCCAATGCGGAGACGAGGAGAGATATAAACCATCTGCTGAGATATCCGGAGGATTCCGCAGGCTCTGTTATGACAGTGGAGTATGTGGATCTCAAGGAAAACTCAACTGTAGCAGAGGCAATCGAGCGTATAAAGAAGATCGGTATCGATTCGGAGACCATCAATATCTGCTATGTCCTCGATGACAAGAGAAAGCTTATCGGTACGGTTGCACTCCGTTACCTGCTCCTGTCAGAGCCCGATGAGATAATCGGTGAGATCATGCACGAAAATGTCGTATCCATCCATACCATGGAGGACCAGGAGGAAGTAGCGAGAGCCTTCCAGAAATACGACTTTACATCGATGCCCGTGGTTGATAATGAAAACCGTCTCGTCGGTATCATCACCGTCGATGACGTTGTGGATATCATGGAGGAAGAGGCCACCGAGGATATGGAAAAGATGGCCGCTATCGTCCCTTCTGATAAATCATACATGAGGACAAATACATTTGAACTGTGGAAAAAACGTATGCCATGGCTCCTGCTCCTCATGATCTCAGCTACATTTACAGGCAGCATCATATCAAGCTTTGAGGAGGCGCTGTCGACATGTGCCATACTGGTGGCTTATATACCGATGCTCATGGATACAGGCGGTAATGCCGGCGGACAGGCATCAGTGACCATCATCCGTGGACTTTCCCTTGATGAGATTGAGTTTAAGGATATATTTAAGGTCATCTGGAAAGAACTGCGGGTAGCCATCCTCTGCGGACTGGCCCTTGGTGTAGCCAATTTTGCAAAGCTTATGCTCTTTGACAGAGTGGGCGTCATGGTGGCACTCACCGTATGCCTCACACTTTTCTTTGCTGTCATGATAGCAAAGTTTGTAGGATGTACACTGCCGATGCTGGCTAAAAAGATTGGATTTGACCCGGCGGTTATGGCGAGTCCTTTTATAACGACTATAGTTGATGCTCTGTCACTGCTGATATACTTTGGCATAGCCACAAAAATACTTAATATTTAAGGGAGATTAAAAATGAGTTACGCAGATCAGGTTTTTGTAAGTATGTGCAGGGATATACTTGAAAACGGCACGAGCACGGAAGGCGAGAAAGTGCGTCCTCACTGGGAAGACGGCACAACCGCTTATACCATAAAGAAATTCGGTGTCGTTAACCGATACGACCTGCGCAAGGAATTTCCTATATTTACACTTCGCCGTACTGCATTAAAGAGTGCTACAGACGAGGTACTCTGGATATGGCAGAAAAAGTCAAACAATATTAAAGACCTCTCGTCTCATATCTGGGATTCATGGGCTGACGAGACAGGCTCTATCGGCAAGGCGTACGGATATCAGCTGGGCGTAAAACATCAGTATAAGGAAGGTATGATGGACCAGGTGGACAGAGTTATCTACGACCTTAAGAATAATCCGTTCAGCCGTCGTATCATGACAAATATTTACAACCATCATGATCTCCACGAGATGCATCTGTATCCTTGTGCATACAGTATGACATTTAATGTCACCCAGCGTAAGGGAGAGGATAAACTGACCTTAAACGGTATACTCAATCAGCGTTCCCAGGATGTACTCACAGCCAATAACTGGAATGTAGTTCAGTATGCAGTGCTTATACATATGCTGGCTCAGGTATGTGATATGAACGTTGGAGAATTCATCCATGTAATCGCAGATGCCCACATTTACGACAGGCATGTGGATCTGGTAAAGGAACTCATCACGAGAGAGCAGCATCCCGCACCGACATTCTGGCTCAACCCCGAGATAAAGGATTTTTATAAATTTACAAAAGATGATGTAAAGGTTGAAAACTATGTACACGGCCCTCAGATAGAAAATATACCTGTAGCGATTTAATTGGAGATAACATATGAAGATAATAGTAGCAGCAGATAAAAAATGGGGAATAGGATACCAGAATAAACTCCTGGTGAGCATCCCTAAAGACATGAAGCATTTTAAGGAATGTACGACGGGCAATGTCATAGTACTGGGACGAAAGACCATGGAAACATTCCCCGGAGGCAGGCCCCTGCCAAACAGGACAAATATAGTCCTATCAGGCAACAAAGATCTGAAAATCGAGGGTGCCACAGTGGTAAATGACATCCCGGCCCTCCTTGAAGAGTTAAAGAAATACGATTCTGACAGCGTATATATCGTAGGCGGTGAGAGCATATACAGACAGATGCTTCCGTACTGCGATACGGCTATCGTCACAAAGATAGATCACGCTTACAGTGCAGACGCATTCTTCCCCGATCTTGACAGTGATCCTGAGTGGGAGATTGCAGATGAGAGTGATGAAGAGTATTACTTTGATGTGATCTATACATTTACAACATATAAGAGAAAATAATAAAAAAACAGTAAGCCGGTTTGGCTTACTGTTTTTTTTGTTTATCATTACATTACGACTCTGTTTCGGCCACCCTGCTTACCTGTGTAGAGCTTGTCATCTGCATGCTTTAGCGTAACCTCGATACCGAAGAGATCGTTAAATTCTTCCATACCGTATGTCATGGTTACATTGAAATCAAAATCCTTAAATCTCATGGGCGTCATCTCTATCTGGTGACGCATTCTGTCAAGGGCTGCAAAAGCCTTTTCGATACCCATATTTTCAAATACAAACAGGAATTCCTCGCCGCCCCATCTGGCCACATGACCTTTGCCCTTCATGTACTCCGAAAAGATACCGGCTACAGTCGAGAGTACATAGTCACCGGTGTCATGTCCGTATGTATCATTGACCTTTTTAAAGAAGTCGATATCGCCGATAGCCATGGTAAACGGAAGTCCTGTACGGTTGTGCTCGTATACGAGACCGGCCAGGTGCTCGTTCATATGACGACGGTTGGAGAGCTTTGTGAGTGGATCGTAGTTAGCCATGATCTCCAGCTCTTTATTGAATGCACGGAGCTTTTGCTCTGCCTGATTAAACTTGGTACAGTAGCAGTACGCTATGGCACTGAGCAGACCTACCGTTGCGATGATATTTATACCTCTCGTAAATATCACAGAGAAGGAAGAGTCGAGACCCGATACACCAAATGAGGTACTGAGCCATGATATGATCAGGGATGCTATACATATGAGTATCGTATAGATAATCTTTGGTGTCATGCTTTCCGACTGATTGTAAAATACGATCAGTATGGTAAAGAATGTCATAAACTGGAAATCAAGGTCGTATCCCACGGCAAATGACAGCATGGCCGGAAAGACAACCAGGACGATATTTATGAGTATCATTGACAGCTTGGTGTAATCCTCGTAGGTACATGCAAATGCACCGCAGCATATGGCGATGGCCAGTACCAGTATGAGACCTACATAGTAATGACGGTTGCAGGCAACCGTAACAGCCGTGATCAGGTAATATATGGCAAGTATGAGACACATGAATCTCAGCAGTACAGCGAAATCTTTGGTCTCGGTCTTTGATTTTACGTCTTGAAATAAGAAATTGAATAACGCTTTCATTATTTTCCTCTAAGCATTAATGGTAAATGACCGTCGGTAAGACGGCATACACTATTAATTATATTATCTGGTATGTTTCAAATCAAGAATTCATAATAAAAATATGGATAAAATACGGAAATGGTGCTATACTACAAAAGTTTGAGAAATGATTGATATATTTATGTTTTTCGGAGAGGTTTTATTATGAAAGAGAAGAGAGAGGACATCAGGAATATTGCTATCATAGCCCATGTAGATCATGGCAAGACCACACTGGTCGACGAGCTGTTAAAGCAGAGCGGTGTATTTAGAGAAAACCAGGATGTAAACGAGCGTGTAATGGACTCGAACGATATCGAGAGGGAGAGGGGTATCACCATTCTCTCTAAAAACACAGCTGTTATGTATAAAGGTACAAAGATCAACATCATCGATACACCGGGACATGCGGACTTTGGCGGCGAGGTAGAGCGAGTGCTCAAGATGGTAGATGGTGTAATCCTTGTGGTTGATGCATTTGAGGGAGCAATGCCCCAGACGAGATTCGTACTCTCAAAAGCCCTGGAGCTTGGTCTTGAGGTCATCGTATGTGTAAATAAGGTAGACAGACCTGAGGCAAGACCTGCTGAGGTAGTCGATGAAGTCCTTGAGCTTTTTATAGATCTCGATGCAGATGAGCGACAGCTTGATTGTCCTTTTGTATTTGCATCTGCCAAGAAGGGAACAGCATCCCTTGATATGGATAAAGAGGGTACTGATATGATGCCTCTCTTTGATACCATCATCGAGCACATACCTGCACCGGAGGGAGATCCCGAGGCCGGTACCCAGGTCCTCATCAGTACGATCGATTATAATGAGTATGTAGGCCGTATCGGTGTCGGCAAGGTTGATAACGGTATCGTAAAGGTCGGCAGGGATGTAGTGATCGTAAATGCCCACGAGCCGGATAAGTGCAAGAAGGTAAAGATCGGAAAACTCTATGAATATGACGGTCTTAATAAGGTAGAGGTTCAGGAGGCCGGCATCGGTTCTATAGTAGCAATATCCGGAATAGCGGATATCCATATCGGTGATACGCTCTGCGACCCTGAAAATCCGATACCCATTCCGTTCCAGAAGATAAGCGAGCCTACTATCGCGATGAACTTTATCGTAAATGATTCGCCGTTTGCAGGCCAGGAAGGCAAGTATGTAACGAGCCGTCATATAAAGGACAGACTCTTTAAAGAGTTAAATACAGATGTATCCCTGCGCGTGGAGGAGACAGATACTACCGAGGCATTTAAGGTATCGGGAAGAGGTGAGCTCCATCTGTCGGTACTCATTGAAAATATGAGACGAGAGGGATATGAATTTGCCGTATCAAAGGCAGAAGTACTCTATCACTATGATGAGGACGGAAAGAAGCTTGAGCCTATGGAAAAGGCATATATCGACGTGCCGGAAGATTTCTCCGGAGCCGTTATCGAAAAGCTCTCAAGGAGAAAAGGTGAGTTGATGGGTATGACTCCCATTAACGGAGGATATGTGCGCCTTGAGTTCTCAATCCCTTCAAGAGGTCTCATCGGATACAGAGGCGAATTCATGACTGATACAAAGGGTAACGGTATCATGAATACAATCTTTGACGGATATGCACCGTTTAAGGGAGAGATAGCATACAGAAAGCAGGGATCCCTCATATCATTTGAGTCAGGCGTATCTGTTACATACGGACTCTTTAATGCCCAGGAGAGAGGTACACTCTTTATCGGTCCAGGAGAAAAGGTATACGCCGGTATGGTAATCGGAGAGAATCCAAAGCTGGAAGATATAGAGCTTAATGTCTGCAAGACAAAGCATCTGACAAATACGAGATCGTCAGGCTCTGATGATGCCCTGACACTCATTACGCCAAAGAAGATGAGCCTCGAGCAGTGCCTTGAATTTATCGGTACAGACGAACTCCTGGAGGTAACACCGGAGAGCCTCAGGATCCGTAAGCGTATCCTTGACTCTACCCAGAGAAAGCGAGCTATGATCAGCGCCCAGAACAATTCTAATTAATTGTATGTTGTAACAGACAAAAAAATATCACCCCTGACGCATTGCGGTTAGCTCAGCGTCAGGGGGGATATTTTTGTCTTTTATAATAATGCGATTAGATTTCAACAACCCATCCGAATTTGTCCTCGATACGACCCATCTGGATACCTGTAAGTGTATCATAGAGCTTCTTTGTGATCGGGCCCATTTCCTCCATACCAGCAGGGAAGCAGATCTCCTTGCCGTGATCGTTGATCTTGCCGACAGGTGAGATAACTGCAGCAGTACCGCAGAGACCACACTCAGCGAAATCCTTAACCTCTTCAAAGAGAACCTCGCGCTCCTCAACCTCGAGTCCGAGATATTCCTTGGCAACGATCATAAGTGAACGTCTTGTGATTGAAGGAAGGATAGAAGATGACTTTGGAGTAACTACCTTGCCGTCTTTTGTGACGAAAAGGAAATTGGCACCGCCTGTCTCCTCAACCTTTGTACGTGTAGCGGGATCGAGATACATATTCTCATCAAATCCTTCTGCATGAGCTGTGACGATAGCATGAAGGCTCATTGCATAGTTAAGTCCGGCCTTGATATGACCTGTTCCGTGAGGTGCTGCACGGTCAAAGTCTGAAACCTTGATAGTGATAGGCTTTGCACCACCCTTAAAGTAAGGGCCTACCGGTGTACAGAAGATTCTGAACTGGTACTCGTTTGCGGGCTTAACACCGATAACGGGGTTTGTACCAAACATATAAGGACGGAGGTAAAGTGTAGCTCCTGATCCGTAGGGAGGTACATATGCCTCGTTTGCTTTTACTACTTTCTTAACTGCATCGATAAATCTGTCCTTGGGGAACTGAGGCATCTCAAGGCGGGCAGCTGTGTCAAACATTCTGTCTGCGTTAAGGTCAGGACGGAAGCATACTGTTCTGCCATCCTGTGTGGTATATGCTTTAAGTCCCTCAAAGCATGTCTGTGCATACTGAAGCACGCCGGCACACTCGTTTAATACGATGTTTGCATCATCGGTAATGACGCCATCGTCCCATTTGCCATCTTTATAATTTGATACATAACGCTTCTCTGTCTGGATGTATCCAAACGGAAGGCTTCCCCAGTCAATGTCTTTCTTTTCCATTGTCTTCTCCTTTGTATGATTATAATTATGTGGCATGGTTGTACGTGCCATATATTAGAGTAAATTTTATTCCTTAACAAAAGTGATGTCAAGAATAGCGATGTTGACATAAACATATCGGAATGCTATGATTTACTCGTATCCGGAAACGGATACGGATAGAGGTTGCGATTTTTAAGAGTAAGTCATCTGACGGCAGGCACCGGATGATGATGACGGAAAGGAAAAGTCGCCGAAAGGTCACATGGTGCATGACATGTGATTCTTGGGGATACGGTTAAGAGCCGTATCACTGTCATCTTAATTTATCATAAGATGGGGCGCTATCAGTCATTATGTACAGAAATGATTATTATAGCGCCGTTTGCAAAAGCAGACAGCGTTTTTTTATACCTATTTCTCATAGTGCTAATTAACGACCTTTCTTCGAATCAAAGGAGGAAAAACATGGCTGTATTTACAGGCGCAGGTGTGGCAATCATCACACCGTTTAAGAAAGACGGATCGGTAGATTATGACAGATTCGGACAGAACATTGAAGAGCAGATAGCAGGCGGTACCGACGCCATCATCGTATGCGGTACTACAGGTGAGGCTGCAACACTCTCACACGAGGAGCACCTCGATGTGATCAAATACTGTATCGACAAGGTAGCAAAGAGAATACCCGTCATTGCAGGTACAGGCTCTAACTGCACAGAGACAGCAATTTATCTCTCAACAGAGGCTGAAAAGATGGGAGCGGATGCACTCCTCGTAGTTACACCTTATTACAACAAGGCTACACAGAAGGGCCTTAAGGAGCACTTTAAGATGGTAGCGGATTCCGTAAAGATCCCCATCATTCTCTACAACATTCCCGGACGTACAGGCGGTGTAAATATCCTGCCTGAGACAGTAGTATCCCTCTGCAGAGAGTGCAGTAATATCGTAGGCGTAAAGGATGCTACAGGAAACCTTTCCCAGATAGCAACCATGATGAGTCTTGCAAACGGTGATGTGGACCTCTACTCAGGCAATGATGACCAGGTAGTACCCATCATGTCACTTGGCGGACTCGGTGTTATCTCAGTCCTCTCAAATGTAGCTCCCAAGCAGACTCACGATATGTGCCAGGCAATGCTTGACGGGGATGTAAAGACTGCAAGAGAGATCCAGCTTAAGGCCATCGACCTTATCTCATCTTTATTCTGTGAGGTAAATCCTATCCCTGTTAAGAAGGCAATGGAGCTCATGGGCAAGGATACGGGATTTTTAAGAAGACCCCTTACAGAGATGGAGCCGGAGCATGCAGAGAGATTAAAGAAATCCATGATTGGCTTTGGCATACTTTAATCTGTTAAACGATTATAAAGATATAAAAAAGCGGGACTTAAGTTTAGGTCCTGCTTTTTCATAAAGAAAGGGAGTAATGACATGATCAATGTAATAATGAACGGATGCAACGGAAAAATGGGCCAGACCATAACAGGCATCCTTAAAGAAGATAAAGAAGCAAAAATTGTTGCAGGTATCGATAAATACGACGGTATAAAAAATGATTATCCCGTATTTCCGTCCCTGGATGCATGTGATGTAAAGGCTGATGTCATCATCGATTTCTCTACAGCTACAGCTGTGGATGCGCTGCTTGATTACTGCGTAAAAACAGGCACTCCCGTAGTCCTGTGTACAACAGGTCTTTCAGAGCAGCAGCTTGCAAAAGTAAATGAGACATCGAAAAAGGTGGCAGTGCTCCGCTCTGCAAACATGTCTCTCGGCGTAAACCTCATCATGAAGCTCATCAAGGAAGCAGCAGAAAAACTCGTACCTGCAGGATTTGATATGGAGATAGTTGAAAAGCATCATAATCTCAAACTCGACGCTCCCTCAGGAACTGCCATAGCCCTTGCGGATTCAATCAATGAGGAGTTTAATAATGAGTATGAGTATGTATATGACAGAAGCCAGCGCAGAGAGAAGAGACCCCGGAAGGAGATCGGTATCTCGGCTGTAAGAGGCGGTACGATAGTCGGAGATCACGATGTCATCTTTGCCGGCAAGGACGAAGTCATCACATTCTCACATACAGCATACTCAAAAGCACTCTTTGGACAGGGTGCCGTATCTGCAGCAAAGTTCCTGGCAGGAAAGAGCGCAGGTATGTATACCATGAAGGATGTAATCGGATAATATGAGTGACAGCAATCAGACCGTAAACGATATGGTACTGCTAAAGCAGCTTGCAAAGCAGTATCCGACCATCGCCTCTGCGGCAACGGAAATAATAAATCTGAAATCAATTCTGAACCTGCCAAACGGTACGGAGCATTTCCTCACCGATATCCACGGCGAGTATGAGCAGTTCAAGCATGTGCTGAAAAACGGCTCGGGTTCGGTACGCCGCAAGATAGATGAGGAGTTTGGCAACACTTTAAGGGAAAAGGAAAAGCGCTCTCTGGCTACCCTTATATATTATCCTGAGGACAAGCTCTCCATGATCCTGGCAGAGGAGGAAAATATCGATGACTGGTATAAGATAACGCTCCATCGTCTCGTCCAGATCACAAAGAGAGTAGCGTCAAAATATACGAGATCAAAAGTGCGTAAAGCCCTGCCGAAAGATTTTGCCTATATCATCGAGGAACTCATAACCGAAAAGGCAGAGGTAGAGGACAAGGAAGCATATTATAACGAGATCATAAATACCATCATCCGTATAGGCAGTGCTAGGGAGTTTGTCATCGCCCTGTCAAAGCTGATACAGAGACTGGTAGTCGATCATCTCCATATTGTCGGAGATATTTTTGACAGAGGTCCCGGTCCCCATATCATCATGGACACACTGATGAACTATCATTCCCTTGATATTCAGTGGGGTAATCATGATATATCATGGATGGGAGCGGCAGCAGGCAGCCCTGCGTGTATCATGAATGTCCTCCGGTTTGCCGTAAAGTACGGTAATCTGGCAACCCTCGAGGAGGGATATGGCATAAACCTGATACCTCTTGCGACATTTGCCATGGAGACGTACAGGGATACGGACTGCAGTGCTTTTGCGATCAGATACAACACTGATTACAATACCAAGGATCTTGACCTTGATATGAAGATGCACAAGGCGATAACAATCATGCAGCTTAAACTCGAGGGTCAGCTAATCATGAGGAGACCGGAGTTTAATATGGATGACAGGCTCCTCCTTGACAAGATCGATTATGAAAACAAAACCGTAAAGATCGGGGACAAGGTATACAAAATGAAAGATACCGATTTCCCGACGGTCAATCCCGATAAACCATACGAGCTCTCGGATGAGGAAAATGTGGTGATAGAGCGTCTGCTCCATGCATTTACCCACTGCGAGAAACTTCAGAAACATGTGAGATTCCTTTATTCAAAGGGAAGCCTTTACAAAGTACATAACGGCAACCTTTTGTACCACGGATGTGTGCCCCTTGAGGCCGACGGATCGTTCAGTGAAGTAAACATATCCGGTAAAAAGGTACACGGCAAGGCTCTTTATGATGAACTGGAAAAGTATGCGAGAAGGGCATATTACTCTAAGCATGATATACCCAAAAAGAAAAAGGGACTCGATGTACTCTGGTATATCTGGTGCGGCCCCATGTCGCCTGTATTTGGCAAGAGCAAGATGGCGACATTTGAATCATACTTTGTCGATGACGATGAGATAAAGCATGAGACAAAGAATAATTATTACAAACTCTATGATAACGAGGAAATCCTGAACCGTATACTTGAGGAGTTTGATCTCGATACAAATACGGCCCATATCATAAACGGTCATGTACCTGTGGAATTAAAGAAGGGTGAGACACCCCTTAAGTGCGGCGGCAAGCTCCTTGTGATCGACGGCGGATTTTCAAGAGCATACCAGGACAAGACGGGCATCGCCGGATATACACTGGTGGCCAGCTCCCACGGTATGTGGCTCATTGCTCATGAACCATTTACATCAAAGGATGCAGCAATAAAGAACGAGACCGATATCGTATCCGACTCTATACTGGTTGAGAGCTATCCGGTGAGACATCATGTATCCGATACAGATGTGGGTAAAGAGATTACAGAGAGCATAGAGTTTCTCGAAAAGCTGTTAGAGGCATATCAGGACGGCTCATTAATAGAAAAAGCAAATGACAGATAAGAGGAAAATATGGAATTCAGACCATGCATAGACATTCATGACGGAAAAGTAAAGCAGATTGTCGGCGCTTCACTATCTGATAAAGGTGCAAAAGAAAACTTTGTATCTGAGCAGGATGCAGCCTTTTATGCGGACATGTACAGGGAAAAGGGCATAAAGGGTGGTCATATAGTAATACTAAACAGGGCAGGTACACCTGAATACGAAAGCTCAAAGGCTCAGGCTATTAAAGCCCTCAATGCCTATAAAGGCGGTCTCCAGATAGGCGGAGGCATAACTGCGGAAAATGCAGGAGAGTTTCTTGATGCAGGTGCATCTCATGTGGTAGTCACATCATATGTATTCAGGGACGGCATGGTAGATTATCAAAGACTGGCCGGTCTGACGGAAACAGTCGGCAGGGACAGGCTGGTCCTTGA
>CADBFE010000040.1 GCA_902793845.1 uncultured Lachnospiraceae bacterium
CATTTGCTGAGGAGTACGGAAACAATATTTTTGTTCTCCTTGCAGATACGGAAGAAAAGAGAGAAGTACTTGAGAATTATTACTCTGATCCCAAGTTTGCAAAGATACTTAATTCGGAGAATCAGAAACCTATAATCATCGGTGATATCTATCATCCCCAGGAACAGCTTACTGAGGATATGCTCAAGGATATACAGACCATCCTCTTCCTGTCAGACGAGACAGCAGAGAGCGAGCATATAGATGAAAAACCTCTCCTCTTCTGGAGCGGTCTCAGAAATGTGAATCGTAAGATTGAGAGTCAGGATATGATAGTTGAAGTGCTCTCAGCCCAGAACCACCGTATGATTGAGAAAAAGAATAAAGATCAGATAGTTGTCAGCGACAGCTTCCTCGGACATTTCTACGCCCAGCTTGGTAAAGATCCCGGACGTCTCGACATCATGAAGGACTTTTTATCAACCGGAGATGATCCTGAGGAAGAGGCAGATAATGCAAATCAGAATGACGTGGACCTCCTGGTTCTTAATACAAAATCATTCTGTGCTCCTGATGTGATGACAAAGGAATTCAGCACAAAGAGGGAATTTGTACTCTGGATGTACCAGGCAACAGACGGGGAATACCTCCCTATCGGATGTATAAAGGATAACGTCACATACATGTTCTCCCGTACAGAGACTAAGGATGATGCTCTCGACAGTTCTGCATGGCTCGGTATGGAGGAAAATCAGGTTCTCTTTGGCAACGGTCAGAAGTTCAAAGTAGAGGATATGGATGAGCTGATACTTGTTAAGAATAATAAGTAATGATAAAATAGAGGATATGGATGAGCTGATACTTGTTAAGAATAATAAGTAATGATAAAATACTGTAGTTTACATTGTATGATGTAAATTACAGTATTTTTATGTAATAAGCAGAAAAAACTGTAAATGTACTATTTAATGAAGAGAGGCAGTAAAGAGAAATGAAAAAAGGAACGGCATGGCTTTCGCTGATTATCTTTATCGCTATCATGGTAGGCTTTGGCTATATCATGATGAACGGTGTAGATGAAAAAGGAAGCGGAGCGGTAAAAAACACAAAACTCGGACTTGATCTGGCAGGCGGTGTCAGTATCACATATGAGGTGGTTGGAGACGAGACTCCTACCCAGTCTGATATAGATGATACTATAGAAAAGCTTCGTAAGCGTATCGAGAAGTATTCTACGGAGTCTGATGTGTACCAGGAAGGTACAAACAGAATCAGTATCGAAATCCCCGGCGTGTCTGATGCCCAGGCAGTGCTTGAGGACCTCGGTTCTCCGGGACTCCTTTACTTTATCAGAGCTACAGGCAGCGACGGATCGCTTAACTATGGTTATATGACGACTGCAGACGGCAATCAGGTATACAGTGAGGATGGAAATCTCTTTGTATATTCTGCGGCTGGAGGTACATATGTATACGACCCGGAGACAGGCAAGGCAGCAGTCGGAGCAGATGGAGCAGCTATCCCCTATACAGTACAGGATAACAGCATGGTCCGTGTTAAGTACTCCCTCACCAAATCAATTGACGAGCTCCTCGCAGACGGCAGCATAGTACTCACCGGTACAGATGTCAGCATAGCCGAGGGCGGTGCATATACAGATGATTATGATGTGATTCAGTATATCGTATCCCTCACATTTACAGATGAGGCAGCAGCTACATTTGCAAATGAGACAGGTGCTGTTGCAGGCAAGCAGGGACTTTACGGTACAATTGCTATCTACTATGACGGAGAGCTCCTCTCAGTACCCAATGTAAATGAGAGAATCGCAGGTGGTAAGGCTCAGATCTCAGGAATGCGTTCCATGACAGAAGCCAACATGCTTGCCCAGAGTATCCGTATCGGTGGACTTAAGCTTGAGCTTTCAGAACTCCGTTCCAACGTAGTTGGTGCCCAGCTTGGTTCAGAAGCAATATCTACATCAATAAAGGCAGGTATCATAGGCGTATCTCTTATCATACTGTTTATGATCATCGTGTACAGAATCCCCGGACTCTGTGCATCCCTTGCCCTTGTGACATATACAATGATGGATCTCCTCTGCATCAATTTCCTGGAGATCACCATGACACTCCCGGGTATCGCAGGTATCATCCTGGCTATCGGTATGGCGGTAGATGCCAACGTGATCATATTTGCCCGTATCAGAGAAGAACTTCAGATCGGTATGACTGTTGAGTCTGCCGTTAAGAGCGGTTTTTCAAAAGCCCTCTCTGCTATTATAGACGGTAATATCACAACGCTCATTGCTGCAGTAGTGCTCATAGCACTCGGCTCAGGTACCATCAAGGGATTTGCATATACCCTTGCACTCGGTATCGTGCTCTCAATGTTTACAGCACTTTTCGTAACCCAGACACTCCTTAAGATCTTTTATGCGATCGGATTTAAGGATGCAAAGTGGATCGGAAAGACCAAGGAAGCAAAGACGATCAACTTTGTCGGACATAAGGCAAAGTACTTTGGTATTTCAGGTGCAGTACTTGCAATCGGTATCATTGTGATGATCGTCTTTGGCGTGACTACAGGCGACCCTCTCAATTTCAGTCTTGATTTCAAGGGTGGTAGTGCTACCACAGTTGACTTTGCCCAGATGCCTACAAGAGAGGTTGTCGACGGCGAGATCGTACCCAAGATTGAGAAGATTACCGGTGATGCATCGGTTCTCTGGACCCTCGTAAATGATTCTAATGAGGTAATCTTTAAGACCAGGACATTAAACGAGGATGAGCGTGAGGCATTCAAGCAGATGATCGAGAGTGACTACGGTGTACCTGAAGACAAAGTTTCCGTTGAGTCAATCAGCTCAACTATTTCAAACGAAATGCAGAAGGATGCAATCATTGCGGTTGCTGTAGCATCAATATGTATGCTTATATATGTATGGTTCAGATTCTCTGATTTCAGATTTGGATGCAGTGCCGTTGCAGCCCTCATCCATGACGTATTCGTGGTCATCACATTCTATGCATGCATCAGACTTTCGGTCGGCAATACATTCATAGCATGTATCCTGACAATCGTCGGATATTCGATCAACGCGACCATCGTCGTATTTGACCGTATCCGTGAGAATATTAAGGGCATGAAGAGAAAGGAAACCCTCGACGATGTGGTAAACAAGAGTATATCCCAGACACTTACGAGATCCCTCTTTACATCACTCACCACATTTATCACAGTCCTGGCTCTCTATATCCTCGGAGTATCGTCTGTCAAGGAGTTTGCGCTGCCTCTTATGGTAGGTATCGTCTGCGGTGCGTACTCTTCAGTATGTCTGTCAGGTTCACTCTGGCTCATGCTCAGGGAAAAGTTCCCTCAGGTTGAAGAGGACGACTAAGCAGGATTTCAGTTATAAAGAGATAAATTTAAGGTCAGGTTTTGCGCATGTACCAAATGCGTGAAACCTGATTTTTTCTCCCCAAGAAGTGCCCTCATAGTGTATAATAATAATTGTTTTATATTTTTATTTATGTGAGGGTTACAAAATGTTATATGCTGGTATAGATCTTGGTACTTCTGCAGTAAAGCTGCTTCTGATGGATTCCGACGGAGAGATTAAGAATATCGTCTCCAAAGAGTATGATCTTTATTTTCCAAAGCCCGGCTGGTCCGAGCAGAATCCCTATGACTGGTATGATCAGACAATAGCAGGCCTTAAGGAACTCCTTGAAGGCTTTGATAAAAGTATGCTTAAGGGCATCAGCTTCGGCGGTCAGATGCATGGTCTTGTCATGCTCGATGAAGATGACCGTGTCATCCGTCCTGCAATCCTCTGGAATGACGGCCGTACAGTTAAAGAGACAGAGTATCTGAACAATGTGATAGGCAGGGATAAACTCTCCGGGTATACGGCAAACATTGCATTTGCAGGTTTTACGGCTCCCAAGATCCTCTGGGTCAGAAACAATGAGCCGGAGTGTTTTGCAAGGATTGATAAGATAATGCTGCCAAAAGATTATCTGGCATACAGACTGTCAGGAGCGTTTTGTACGGATGTATCCGATGCGTCAGGCACACTTTTCTTTGATGTAAAGAACAGGACATGGTCAAAGGAGATGTGTGATATATGCGGTATCACGGAAAACATGCTGCCTGAGATTTTTGAGAGCTATGAAAAAGTCGGCACCTTGAAGAAAGAAATAGCAGATGAACTTGGCATTCCGGGAGAGGTGGTCATCGCAGCAGGAGCAGGAGACAATGCAGCAGCTGCAGTCGGTACAGCCACTGTAGGTAACGGTGCGTGCAACATATCCCTCGGAACAAGCGGCACAATATTTATATCATCAGAAAAATTCGGTGTGGATAAATTTAATTCACTTCACTCATTTGATCATGCAGACGGCAGCTATCATCTCATGGGATGCATGCTATCGGCTGCGTCATGCAATAAGTGGTGGATGGAAGATATTATTAAGACAGAAGATTTTGGAGCAGAGCAGAACTTTGAAGATAAGCTTGGGGAGAATCATGTGTTTTTCCTGCCTTATCTGATGGGTGAGAGATGCCCCCACAACAATCCTGATGCGAGAGCGGCATTTATCGGTATGACGATGGATTCCACAAGGGAGGATATGACTCAGGCTGTCCTTGAGGGCGTGGCATTCGGGCTCAGAGATTCCCTTGAGGTAGCGAGAGACCTTGGTATTAATATTGAGCGTACAAAACTCTGCGGCGGCGGAGCCAAGAGTCCCATTTGGAGAAAAATCATAGCTGCAGTTATGAATATGCCGGTTGATATCCCTGTATCTGAGGAGGGACCTTCCATGGGAGGAGCCATGCTGGCAGCTGTAGCATGTGGAGAGTACCGGTCAGTACAGGATATAGCTGAGAAACTGGTCAGGGTTAAGGAGACAATAGAGCCCGACAGGGAGCTTGTGGCAAAATATGAAGCGAAGTACAGACAGTTTAAGCAAATGTATCCGGCGCTTAAACCCATATATGATGCAATAAAAGCATAATAGTGATTAAAAGTATAAAAGATTATCAGGGGAAAACAAGGAAAGAATAATGGCAGAATATACAAGAGAAGATTTTGAAAAAATAATAGACATACCCGTATCAGTAGAGTATGAGATAAAAGAAATAATTGATAATAAACTGAAAAAATGCGGTATTTTTTCCCGTATATTTTCGAGAAGAAAATCATCAGAGTCCATAGAGCATAAACTCCACAAGGATGAATACAAAGACGGCAGAAAGGTTCAGGATATCATCGGTATCCGTATCATTCTGTATTTTGAGGATGATATCGCCATATGCCAGAAAATAATACGTGAATGGTTCAGACCGGTAGGCGACTGGGAAGTATATGATAATGATATATCAGAATTCAGAGCCAGCAAGATAAACGGTATATTTGAACTGGAAGGCGACTGGGTGAGACGTATCAGCCCCCAGACCTGGCTCTTTCCCATCGATCAGACCTTTGAGATACAGTTAAGGACCACATTCTTTGAGGGATGGCATGAAGTAGAGCATGATATGCGATACAAAAACAAGGCAATCTGGGAAGAGTATCCGGCTTTTTCAAGGAAACTTAACAGCGTGGTGGCTACTCTGGAACTCTGCGATTCATCGATGGTTTCCATATGCGAGGACTTTGCTCACCAGCTATACCTGGACAAAAAGTGGGAAGCCATGGTCAATATGCACTACAGACTGAGGATGAATGATGAACCGATAAACCCGGAACTGAAGCAGATACTTGATGACAATTCAAAGACTCTCGGCAAGAGACTCTACAGATGTCGCCGTCATGAGCTCATCAGGATGCTCCTTGATGACAGGCACAGGACAGGCGCCATCAGTGTCAACAGGATCATAGTCATGGCCAATGAAGCTGACAGGGAAATGCAGAATGAAGAAATCCGCGCCATAGCAGAAAAGAATGGCTACTTCAGAGGCGAGAGAAAGGGCGATGCCGGTCGTACATATCAGTATGCGATAAACCCCCTCGAGGAATATCCCAACTTTAGAAACAAGCTGACAATCGAGTGTAATGAAAAGGATAAAAAGAAAATCTTTGAAGAACTCTCGATGATCATATATTCGTGGGCAAGAGATAAGTTTAAGGCGATATTCAGACTGCCTGAGGACCGTATCACGGAATGTGATGAGAAGATACCGGGATATTGGCTGAAGGTCTCAAAGAATGACAACTTCCTCAGCATGGATATGCATACATATCATCTCTCTACAAATGAGGTGGGCAGGATGTGGAATGTCCAGGCATCGATCAGGTGGGATCCGATACTGCGTCTCTTCTGGTTTGAGACAAAAAATGCTGTACTCTCAACAGAACCTGTTGATATTGAATCCCGGATGCCAAACTATAATCCTCCGAGATTCTATTCAGAGATAGTTAAATATGATGACATAGAAGTCCTCGATGTGAGAAAGTATACATGCAAGTGTTCACCTGTATATGATAACGAGGTGGATCTGATGATCGATCTCATCAGGTCAAATGAGCGTCAGACCCCTGTCGTACTCATAGCCTCAAAGACAGGAGAGGACGGATTTCTCGATGAGAGCTGGCTCAGCCGTTACTGGTGCAGTGATCTGGCCCAGCGTGCCGGTCTCTACTCTCATATATACAGATGCGGCGAGGAAAACTTAAATAAGATATTGGACGGACTCGGGCTTAAGAGAGATGCGTTCCCGGGACTTTATATCTTTTACTCAAATACGTTCGACAAGGATGGCAAGCCAAGGCAGGGAGGATATAACAGTTATCCCGAGAGCTATGTGGCTGAGTGCGTATACAACCAGGTCCGCGTATCGTCATCTGGATTTAATGTCGATACCAAGCAGGGTGACAGGGCGTTCCTCCACGAGATAGTTGATATGATCAGGCGTGATAATATTATCCGCCAGTTATAAGAAATAATTAATATTTTTACGGAGAAAAACATGATATATATAGGTAATCACTTATCATCTTCAAAAGGTTATCTTGCAATGGGCAGGGAGGCGACAAAACTGGGCGCCGATACATTTGCATTCTTTACGAGAAATCCGAGAGGCGGCCAGGCCAAGGATATCGACCCGGCTGATGCAAGGGCTCTCATGGAATACATGGAGGAAAACAGTTTTGGCAAACTGGTGGCCCATGCACCTTATACAATGAATCTCTGTTCTGACAAGCCCGATATCAGAAAGTTTGCACTCGATATGTTTATCGATGATATGAAACGCATGGAGTATACCCCGGGGCAGTATTACAATTTCCATCCCGGTTCCCATGTGGGTCAGGGCGTGGAGGCAACCATCCCTGTAATAGCAGATGCTCTTAATAAAGCGATGTTTGACGGGATGACAACCACGGTACTCCTTGAAACCATGGCAGGCAAGGGCAGCGAGGTAGGCCGCTCATTTGAGGAGTTAAAGCAGATAATAGATTTAACAGATGACAAGGACCATATAGGAGTATGCCTTGATACGTGTCATGTATGGGATGCCGGCTATGATGTAAATGATTTTGAAAAGGTCCTTGATGAGTTTGACGCAATCATAGGCATCGACAGATTAAAGGCGATTCATATCAACGACAGTATGAATCCTCTCGAATCTCATAAGGACAGACATGAGAAGATAGGTCAGGGTCATATCGGAGAGGAAGCCTTTAAAAAGATCGTCAATTCCCCGAGAGTACAGGGTAAACCCTTTATACTCGAGACACCCAATGATGACGCCGGATATAAAGCCGAGATCGCCATGATAAGATCGTGGATGAAATAAAATCTGTGATATGATAGAATATCACATGGTTTGGAAAAGAGGAAACAATTATGGAATACTGGGATATATATGACAGCAACAAAGTAAAGACCGGCAGGACCATGAAGAAAAATGACTGGATACTTAAAGACGGTGAATATCATCTGACAGTCATCGGAGTCATCAGACGTCCGGACGGAAAATATCTGATCACACAGAGAGCCATGGATAAATCGTGGGCTCCCGGATGGTGGGAAGTATCAGGCGGCGGATGTATGGCAGGAGAGGAATCCTTTGAAGCCATATGCAGAGAGATACGAGAAGAGACGGGGCTCGATGTGTCTGCCTGTGACGATAAGCCAAAAAAGACTTATCACAGGGAAAATCCCGGAGAAGGTGACAACTACTTTGTGGATGTCTACAGATTTGATCTTGACTTTGACGAAAAAGATCTGCATATACAGGAGACGGAGGCTATCGGATACAAGCTCGCCACTCTCGATGAGATAAAGGAGATAGGTGCCACCGGAAAGTTTCTGCACTATGACAGTATTAAAGAAGTATTTGAATAATAAACGATAGGAGATAAATAAAATGAACATTGTCTGTCTTGACCTTGAAGGTGTACTCGTACCCGAAATCTGGATTGCATTTGCTGAGGCATCGGGCATACCGGAATTAAAGAGAACGACAAGAGACGAGCCTGATTATGACAAGCTCATGAAGTGGAGAATCGGCATATTAAAGGAGCATGGTCTCGGACTTAAAGAGATTCAGGCAACAATTGAAAAGATCGATCCCATGCCGGGAGCAAAGGAGTTTCTTGATGAGCTCAGAAGTCTCACCCAGGTGATCATCATAAGTGACACATTTTCACAGTTTGCCACACCTCTTATGAAGAAACTCGGATGGCCCACTATTTTCTGCAACAGTCTGGAGGTTGCTCCTGACGGAGAGATCACAGGCTTTAAGATGAGATGTGAAAAATCAAAACTTACGACAGTTAAGGCACTTCAGTCAATAGGCTATCAAGAAGGATTATCCCCAGTACCCGGCTTTTGAGTCTTATGACGAGCTGCTTGATGCCATTAAAAAACACCTTGACTGAGGATACGGCAACGTTTCCTGATTTATAAATATGATTAAAATTGCAAAAATATTCAGTGATCATATGGTCATGCAGGCCGGTAAGGAAATATCAGTATTCGGCAGATGCGACAAAGAAAAAATATCCGTTTCATTAAAAGATGAAAACGGAAACTTTGCTGCGTCTGTCGAATCTTTTGTTTTGTCAGATACATTTATGGCACATCTGCCTGCTTTTTCCTATGGCGGACCGTATGTATTAACACTTGATGACGGGGAGGACACTGTAACATTCGGTGATGTATATATCGGCGAGGTATGGCTTGCCGGAGGCCAGTCCAATATGGAACTTGAGCTCCGGAATTCATTTAACGGCAAGGCTGTTACGGCAAATGCCGGCAGTGATCATACAGATAAAAATATCAGATTTTACTACACTCCAAAGGTTTCGTATGTCGGGGAGGAATTGCTTGCAGAGGAGGAAAAAAGCACATGGGAACTCTGCACACCTAAGACCTCGGGGAAATGGTCGGCAGTTGCATATTATTATGCAAGGGAACTGGCAGAAAAGCTTGGGTGCAAGGTAGGAATCATCGGATGTAACTGGGGCGGTACATCTGCGTCATGCTGGATCAGCAGAGAGTATCTCCTTGCAGATGATAGATTAAAGGGGTATATAAACAGATATGATGATGCAGTACGGGGACTCTCAGAAGAAGACTATCTTAAGGAATATAAAGACTATCTGGTATATCAGGCTGAGTTTGACAAAAAGGTCGGCCATTATTATTTAACCGCTGAAAATCCTAACTGGGATGAGGCTATATCATTATTTGGAGAGAGCAGATACCCGGGACCGATGGGACCAAGAAATTTCACGAGACCTGCAGGACTTTACGAGAGCATGCTAAAGCGGGTGATGCCGTATACATTAAAAGGCTTTATATATTATCAGGGCGAGGAGGACGATAACAGACCGTACCTCTACGGGCGACTCCTTACCTGCCTGATAAAACAGTGGAGAGATGACTGGGGCCGGGATGATATCCCGTTTATCAATACGATGCTGCCGGTATTTCTCGATGAGGGAGAAAAGGAAACCAATCACAGTCCCTGGGATAACTGGCCTTTTATCAGGGAGGCCCAGCTGAATCTGACAAAAAGTGTCAAAAATTATTATGTCGCTGTACCCCTTGAAACGGGGGAGTATCACAATATCCATCCACTTGATAAAAAGACAGTGGGTTACAGACTGTCACTCCAGGCATTAAAGAATGTCTACGGTTATGATATCAAGGCTGACGGACCTTTATTTGCATCATGTGATATTAAGGATGGTATGGTCAGGATATCCTTAGTTAATTCAGATGGAGGCCTGGTTATCAAAAATGAAAGTGATGAAAGTTTAGAAAATGATTTTGAGATAGCAGGCGATGACGGTAAATATATACCGGCATCAGATGTTAATTTAAATGATTTTGAGGAAGACGGTATTACATATAATATAACCGTTTCTTCAGATCAGATAAAAGACCCGAAATATGTGAGATATTTCTGGAAAAACTACGGAACAGTAAAGATTTATAACAGGGAGGGGATTCCGGTCGCTCCATTCAGAACAGATACAGGTGATGGTTCTAAGGCAAACTGGAGCAGACAGGGCAAAATCTTTGAGGATTAAGTATGAGTACGATTTCAGGCAAGACAGAATATGAATATAAAAACTGTCCCATACCGGGAGGCGGATATGTCACAGGATTTTTGTATCATCCGGTATATGAAGGGATACTGTATGCCAGGACAGATATAGGCGGCGTATACAGATATGATTATGAAAACTCTTCGTGGATAAGTCTCGTAGAACATGTTAAGACTACGATGATCGATGAGACGTTTCCCATAGCAATCGCTGTAGACAGAAACGATCCGGATATTCTGTATATTGCATGCGGTACAGACAGGGTTCCCGAGGGACGGCTCTGTATATCTCATGACAGAGGAGAGACATTTACTTATGAAAAGATACCTGTACCGGTCCATGGCAACTGGGCAGGCAGAGGCACCGGACTTAGACTGATCGTTGATCCGTCTGACAGCAGTGTTTTATATTTTGCATCCCAGAAAAATGGATTACTGAGATCATCAGACCTTGGAAAGAGCTGGGAGAAAATGCCGGTACCCGAAGATTATATGACTTTTGTCTACGTGAGCGAAGATGGCAATACGATCATCGCAGGTACCGCCGGGATGACATCAAAAGAAGATGAGTATACAAGAGGCCACAGTCTGTACGCCTCATACGACAGAGGCGTATCATTTGAGCCTATGCCGGAGCCAAGGGGACGCCAGGTAGGCAGATCCAAAATAGGAGGACTCGTCGCTTCAAGATATGCTGTTACTGACAAATACTTTTTTGTCACGATGAATATGACAGGTTTTTATAATTATGTAACAGACCTTGGATACAGCTGTGACTCAGGTAACGTAATAGACGGTCATCTGGTGAGATATGAATTAAAGGATGGCCGGTATGTATGTTTTGAAGATGTGACGCCGCCTGAAGAAGACAGCGCATATGATGAAGATGATGTAGGAGTAAAATACCTTAAATTCGGAATGGGCGGAATATCTGTATCCCCGCAGATACCGGGCCTTTTGGTATGCAGTTCCCTCTCTAAAGACTGTGTGGACAATGACTGTGTATACAGATCATATGATTACGGTCAGACATGGGAAAAGGTACTGGAGGGACTTGATACAGGGCATATCATATTTAATTCAAAATATATGAGCCCCGAGTATAACGGTGGCAGGAGTCTGATACACTGGCTGTCTGATATAAGAATAAACCCTTTTGATAAGGATGAATGCTTCTTTAATACAGGTACGGGAGTATTTAAGAGCAGCAACTTTACGGATGATACGGTGACCTTTACCGATAATAACAAGGGCATAGAGGAGACTGTTCACTTAAATGTATATGCTCCCATTGACGGTGAAGTAAAGCTGGTAGATATACTCGGAGACCTTGGCGGATTTGCATTCAGGGATCTTGATACACCGTGTGACAATTCATTTGCAGACAATGAGGGCAACAGATATATCACATGCATCAATGCAGATCTCTCCGATAAGGATCCGGATCTTGGCATAGTGGCTGCGCGAGGCAACTGGAGAGGACTTACAAAAGGAGGTCTCATCGTCACAAGAGATAATTTTAAATCTTTTGAAAGAATACCTATGTGCTATGGCATAAATGATGAGATTGACATGCGCATGCATAATATAGAACTGCCCAATGTCAATCCGGGATGGGTAGCGATGTCATCCACAGGACGTAATATTGTATGGTCCCTTGCGGATAATATAACTCTGCCCATGGAGACTGTGATATTCAGTTCCAATTACGGCAGGAGGTTTGATAAGGTCAGGATATATGATCTGGATGGGCATCTTTCAAGAGGCGGTCTGTTTAAAGTATTTGCCGACAGAAAACGTGATAGTGTATTTTACGGTTTTGATGACAGGGCAGGATTTTACGTGAGTACAGACTGCGGTGCCACATTTTATGAGAGAGAAGTATCGGGATATATCCCTTCCGTTAATTTCGGAATAATCGATACAAAGAACAAGACTGAGATACGGCCCGAATCAGGCAAGAGCGGAGTCTTCTATATATCCATGGGAGAAAACGGTCTCTGTAAACTGATATATGATTTTGATACAGAGAGGTTTAATGTACGGATGCTTACCGGTAAAGGCGATAAAGTATACAGGATGGGACTCGGCCTTTTAAGAGAAGGCGGAGATTACGTAAGCGAGCCCAAAGCCATATACATCTGCGGCGAGATAGAGGGTACATACGGATTTTTCAGATCTTTTGATGACGGCAGGTCTTTTGAACTGATCAGTAATGAGCGTCAGCACTTTGGGGAGATCAATTCCATAGACGGTGACAAAAGAGTTTTTGGCAGATTCTTTATAGCGACAGGTACCAGAGGAGTTAAGTACGGTGAGATAAAGAAATAATAAATATATTTATTGGAGGTTACGGATGCATATTGTTATATGTAAAGATGAAAACAGGCTTAAGATAATAGACGGCAAGAAACAACTCTGGCTGGAGCCGTGGGGACCGGACTCTTTCAGAGTCAGGATGAGCCCGTCACACATTATGGATGGCAACGACTGGGCCCTGACGGAAGAGATGCCTTTTGCACCCCTTGATGCTCTGGAGATCACTGTTGATACCACAGATCCCTGGTATAAGGGAGAGGAGTGGGCAAAATATCACAGCGAGGGCAAAAAGTATATTGTTACAAACGGTAATATTAAGGCAGTCATAAATACAGAGGGCTGGATAAGCTACTATGATAAACAGGACAATCTGCTGACAAGCGAATACTGGAGAAACAGAAACCGTATAAACAGGTATGCAGTACCGCTCAGGGTAGATGCAAGGGAGTTAAAGCCTTATCCCGGCACAGAGGATTATGAACTCTATGCAAGATTTGAAGCTTTTCCGGATGAAAAGATATTCGGTATGGGACAGTACCAGGACGGACTGTTAAATAAAAAGGGCGCAATACTTGAACTGGCTCACAGAAACAGCCAGGCATCGGTACCCTTCTTTGTATCAAGCAGAGGCTACGGATTTTTATGGAACAACCCGGCTATAGGAACTGCAGTCTTTGGAACCAACAAGACAGAGTGGTATGCAAAGAGTACAAAGAAACTTGATTATTTTATTACCGCCGGAGATACGCCACTTAAGATAGAGGAAAATTACACTCTCGCAACAGGACGTACACCGATGATGCCGGAGTTTGGCCTCGGATACTGGCAATGTAAATTAAGATACAGAAATCAGGAAGAGATATTAAATGTCGCCAGGGAGCATAAGAGACGGGGGCTCCCCATGGATGCGATCGTAGTTGATTTCTTTCACTGGACCATGCAGGGTGATTTTAAATTTGAGCCAAGAGACTGGCCGGACCCTGAAGGAATGGTTAAAGAACTTAAAGACATGGGCATTGAGACAGTTGTGTCCGTATGGCCCACAATAGATGAGCGGAGTGAAAACTACGGACCTATGGCGGAAAACGGATATCTTGTGGATGCCGACAGAGGCTGCGGATATCATATGTCATGGATGGGCAATACGGTATTTTATGATGCCACCAATCCGGGAGCTCAGGAATATGTCTGGGAGAAGTGTAAAGAAAACTATTACGATAAAGGCATAAGGGTATTCTGGCTTGATGAAGCAGAGCCGGAATACGGACCGTATGATTTTGATAATTACAGATATTATGCGGGATCGGCACTTTCGTGCTCCAATATTTATCCTGCAGGATATGCAAAGGGATTTTATGACGGACTTAAGAAAGCCGGAGAGACGGATATAATGAGCCTCGTCAGATGTGCATGGGCAGGCGCCCAGAAATACGGAGTACTCACATGGTCGGGAGATATTTATTCATCATTCAGATCAATGAGAGAGCAGCTGACAGCCGGTCTTGATATGTCGGTAGCAGGCATACCCTGGTGGACCAGTGATATAGGCGGATTCCTCGGCGGTGATATATCTGATGATCACTTTAAGGAACTGCTGGTCAGATGGTTTGAGTGGGGAGCTTTCTGCCCGGTATTTCGTATGCATGGTGAGAGGTCGCCCTGGTATGAGAGAGAGCAGGAATTTATCGATAATGTGAGGCAGCTTACAAGCGGTCAGGACAATGAAGTATGGAGCTTCGGCGAAGATAACTATGAAATCCTCAAAAAGTATTTATTTATAAGAGAAAAGCTCCGTCCGTATATACGGGAATGCATGGAGAGAGCCCACACCAAGGGCGAGCCGGTGATGCGTCCGTTGTTCTTTGATTTTTGTACTGATTTAAAATCATGGGATATCGATGATGAGTATATGTTCGGCCCTGACATACTGGTAGCTCCCATATTATCAGAGGGGGCAGAGAGCAGAAAAGTGTATCTGCCGGAAGGCGTGAAATGGAGAGAATCCAGCACCGGCAGGGTTTATGACGGCGGACAGACTGCCACCGCAAATGCCCCGATAGACATAATCCCTGTATTTATAAGAGACGGAAAAGATATCGAAATATATTAAAATCTGAGTAAAAAAATGTGCTATGTTAATATGCACATTTTTTTTTATTATTTTTATGCAATTTATCTATGCAAAATATACAAAAAAACATTTTCAAGCACCTGCTTTTTGTTGTATATTTGTACATAAGAAAGTTAATCGGTAACTTATTTTTACTTTAATTTACTTAAAAACACCTTAAAGGAGGAAAAAATGAAAAAGAAGTTAATGAAAGCAGCTTCCCTGGTACTTGCTTCTGTACTTGCTCTCGGTAGTGTATTTATGTATACTCCCGTTTCCGCAAAGGCAGATGAAGTGGAGGGCGAGTTTGATGTCTTTGTTGCCGTAGGAGCAAATGAAGACTGGAGTATGTGCTATGCGGGAGAAGATCTCCTCGATGATGCAGCAGAGGTTAATCCTGATATCACAGTTACAAACGGAACCATCTCATCAGGCGGAAGCACTACAGTATCTGTAGAATTTGCAAATCCCGTTGATTATGTATGGTATGTAGCACCTACTATCGTTGTATCTGATGTAGCCGTAGCTGAGTTTGAGGTTGAACTCTATGTAGACGGTGAGCAGGTTGAGATCGATTCAGATGCAGGCGATCCCTGGTGGTATGAAGCAACAGGAAACTTTGATGATACTCAGACAATCCGTCTTGCAGGCGGATACAACGAGTGGGGTACCCAGTATGTTGCAGAGGATGTATTTAAGGACTGCACCAAGATCGAGTACAAGATTACATGCGTTGGCATGGAGTCTGTAAGCGAGGGCGATTTCGCTTCTGTTGAAGATTACGACGGTGAGTTTACAGCTTATATCGCATTCGGATGTAATGAAGACTGGGATGTTTACTACTATGATGTGGCAGACAACGCAGGCGTTACCCAGGATCTCGTTTACGGTAAGGTAGGCGATACACTCACACTTACAGCAACACTTGATGAGGAGTGCGGATATACATGGTTTATCGCACCTGTCCTTCTTGCAGATAATATCGTAGACCTTGATGTTGACGTATCACTCAAGATCGACGGTGAGGAAGTTGAGATCGACGATGCAGCAGGTGATGCATGGTGGTACGAGGCAACAGGCTCTAATGATGATACAAGAGCTATCAGACTTTATGGTGGTTACAACGAGTGGGGTACACAGTACATTGAGTCACCTGTATTTACTACAGTTGAGTATACTGTAACAATCAACTCAGCAAGTGTAGGTACTATGGCAGAGTCAGACGACGCAGCAGTTTCTGCAGCAGGTGAGGTTGATCTTGACGGCGAGTACAATGCATATATCGGTATCCAGTCACCTACATATTCATTCAGAAATGCATGGTATGATTCATACGGAATCGGTACTGCAAACTTCTCTCAGATCACAGGATGGGATGAGAACAATGAAGAGACAGTACGTGAAGGTGTGATCCAGGATGCTGTTATCAAGGGTAACGGTACATATACAGTATCAATCACAGACCTTGACCTTACAGGAGATTTTGATTCACAGGATTACTTCAACCTGATCTTTGTTGATACAGATATCCCCAACACAGGAGCCATCACAATTTCCGACATGGTACTTACGGTTAACGGAGGCCAGGTAGACATCAATCCTATCATCAGCCCTGATTCTGTAGATTACCTCACAATGCTCATCCAGAATGTATGGAATGAGGATGTTGCAACAATCGGATACTACAATGTGGCAACTCAGCCCATGACAATTGAAATCACATTTACGGTAAGCGGATTTAATTATGACAATGACGCTCCGGCACTCCTTCTGGAAGATGAGGCCGCAATTGTTGAAACAGCAGAAGATGCTCCGGCAGAGGAGGAAGCAGGATCTTCAAATACAGGTCTTATTGTTGCCGGAATAGTAGGCGGATGTGCCGTAGTCGGCGGAGGTGCATTTGCATTAACCCGTGGCAAGAAGAAAGACGACGCAGAGAATAAATAATTTTCAGAGTGGTATTTCTAAAAAGTTTTATTATAAGGCAGCCTGTAAAAGGGCTGCCTTAATAATAAAAGATAAAACATACATGATAGTCGGTATGGAGGTTACGATTACTGATGGAAAAAACCGGTGATAATGTAATGGCTGTTCAGGACAAGGCTGATAAAAAGAGGGCAAGACAGGCTCTTAAAGAGGAAGAAAAGCGGATAGCCAAAAAGAAAAAAGAAGATTTAAAACTTGCTGAAAAAGAAGAAGCAAGACGTATCAAAGCAAAGCGAAAGAGAGCTTACGAGGCACTTTCTCCTGAGGAGAAAATGGCTGAAAAGTACTATATTGCTTATCGTATTGCTGCAGTTTTTTCTGCCCTGCTCATATTCTTTCCGTCGATGACACCTACAAGAATATGCACCATGATCAGCAAAAACATATCACTGTTTACTTCCGCAGTATCATATTCGGCAATCACTGCCGAGATGGGTAGAGCATTTGATAAACAGTGGATAATGCAGGGGACCATGATCCTCCTCTATATATCCTCTATTGTCATGATGCTTGGTATCCTGGGTACGGCAGCAGCTGCATGCTGTTCACTGGGAAATGTTAAATTAAAAAAGACAGGTAATACGATCGGAATGGCGGGAGCAATCCTGATGGCAGGTGGTCTTGCCGGTATACTCGTTTCTTACAGCGATATCACCGGTACGACAAAGCCTGAAAAAGTAGGCCCCATGTTCCCTGTTGGCTTTTATATTTATGCTGTCTGTACAGTAATATTACTGATCGTTTCCCTGCTGCTCCTTATTTCATTCAGAAAGATCACAAAGGAAAAACTTGCAGGTATTAAATATGAGATGGAACCTGCATATAAACTGTTTCTGCTTTTCCTGCCGTTTGCATTCCTCAGTTTTGTATTTTCATATCTTCCTCTTATGGGATGGAGATATGCATTCTTTGATTACTCGGCAGGTCAGGCGTTATCAAGTGAAAATTTTGTCGGATTCAAATGGTTTACATCACTGTTTGCCAGTGAGGCAACCAAGGCCGATGTAGTCAGAGTCCTCAGAAATACACTCATAATGAGCGGACTCGGTATTGCTACCAGCTGGTGCCCGATGGCATTTGCAATCTTCCTTAATGAGATAAAGAACCGAAAGTTTAAACGTTTTGTCCAGACATTCACTACTATCCCCAACTTCATCAGCTGGGTGCTTGTGTATGCGGTGGCACTCTCAATATTCTCCACAGACGGATTTATCAATACACTCCTTACGTCTGTCACGGGAAGTGCCCATGATACAAACTATCTGATGGGCAACACGGCAATATGGATAAAGATGCTCCTCTGGGGTATGTGGAAGGGCATCGGATGGAGTGCGATTATCTATATCGCAGGTATATCCGGTATCGACCAGAGTCTTTATGAGGCGGCAACCATGGACGGCGCAGGCAGATTTGAAAAGATGTGGCATATCACTCTTCCGGGACTTATGCCTACATATTTCGTAATGCTCCTCATGTCGATCGCAAATATACTTAGCAACGGTATGGACCAGTACCTCGTATTCCAGAATGCGCAGAATACAAGTACAATTGAAGTGCTGGATCTGTATGTATACACTCTCGGTATTCAGAATGGTAACATACCGCTTTCAACAGTTATAGGTATGGTCAAGTCACTCATAAGCGTGATCCTGCTCTTTAGTGCCAACGGTATATCAAAAGCAATCCGCGGCGAGAGTATTGTATAGGAGGGGAGGCAGATATGGATAAGAATATTAAGAATGAAAACAACGAAAACATCGAAAATCTCCCTGCATTAACAGCTGCCGAACTGGCCGCTGAGCGAAAAGCAAGAGAGCGCGAGGCAAAGCGCCTGATGGCTAAAAATGCAAAGGACAGGAAAGACAGGGAAAAGGCAGATGCCGCAAGAGAAAGGGAGTATTACAAAACTCATAAGAAAAAACTCGACCTGTCTCCGGGAAACATATTATTTACAGCAATAAACTATATTGTATTTACAGTATTTACCATAGCATGTATTTTCCCATTTTATTATCTGCTCATAAATACGATCTCGGATAATGAGCTCGTAAAAAAAGGTCAGATAACACTGTGGCCCATGGGTATCAACTTTAATAACTATATCTCGATGCTCCATGTATCGGATCTGGGTAATGCCTTTATCGTCACATTTGCGAGGACTATACTCGGCACGGCCCTTATGGTTGTGGCATCTGCTTTTGTAGGTTATCTTGTGACAAAGAGGGATATGTGGCACAGGAAATTCTGGTACAGATTCCTGATCATCACGATGTACTTTAACGCAGGTACGATTCCGTGGTATCTGAATATGTCGATGCTGGGACTGACAAATAACTTTCTGGCATATATCATACCAGGAATAGTGGCTCCGTATAATATAATACTGGTAAAGACATATATAGAGTCGATACCGGGAGAACTGGAGGAGAGTGCTCTGATAGACGGTGCAGGATTCTTTAAGGTATTTAAGAGTATCATATGGCCGCTGTGCAAACCCATAGTTGCGACCATCGCCATATTCGGTGCAGTAGGTCACTGGAACTCATTTACCGATTCACTGATACTGATGCAGAACGCACCCCAGTATTTCACGGTTCAGCACAGGCTGTATATTTACCTGAATACTTCATCAAACCTGGCAGCCATCATGAGTACAGGCGGCAGCGCAGCGGCGAATGCGGCGGCGGCCATGATGAACTCCAAAGTACTTAAATACACAATATCAATGGTGACGGTAATACCTATCCTGATCGTATATCCGTTTATGAACAGATATTTTGAAAAGGGTATTATGCTCGGAGCAGTAAAGGGTTAAGACCCTTGTTAAATAAATAAGTATTAACTGATTAATTTTAGGAGGAAAGAAAATGCGTAATTTTAAAAGGTGGCTCAGCGTTGCCATGGCAGGAACCATGCTTGCAGGCTGTCTCACAGGATGTGCCGGCGGCGGTAGCGGAGCAAAAGGTGAGCCGATAACACTTACGGTATTCAGCCAGCTGGCAAACTATTCGGGAGAGCAGACAGGATGGTCTGCAGATGTACTCCTTGAAAAGTTTAATGTAAAGCTCAATATCGTACCTGACTTAAACGGTGCATACCAGACGAGAATGGAGGCCGGAGATCTCGGAGATATCGTTGTATGGGGATCTGACGGATCAAGCTATACAAATGCCATCAAGGCAGGACTCCTCTACGACTGGAATGAGGACGACCTCCTCGCAGATTATGGTCCGTACATTTTAGAGAACATGGGCAATGCCCTTGAGCACAATGCAACGATCAAACCTGAGGGAATGGAGGGCGATACCGTATACGGATTTGGTCATGCGGTTGCTGCATCCTCAGAAGATCATCAGGCATTCTTTTACACTTGGGATTTAAGATGGGATCTTTATAAAGAGCTGGGATATCCCGAGGTTAAAGAGATTGAGGACCTCATCCCCGTATTTGAGGATATGAAGGAACTCTGTCCTACAGACGAAAACGGCAATCCTACATACGCTACAGCGCTCTGGCCTGACTGGGATGGAGATATGTGTATGTATGTAAAGTCTACAGCAACAGCATTTTACGGATATGATGAGCTCGGTATAGGTCTCTACGATCCTGCGACAGGCAATTACTATGACTGTCTGATGGAGGACGGCCCTTACCTGCGTATGCTCCATTTCTACAACCAGCTGTACCAGAAGGGTCTCCTTGATCCCGACTCAATGACAAATACTTATGACAAGATGACCGAGAAGGTTCAGGCCGGCGGTACATTCTTCTCAATATTCAACTATTCGGGACGCTCAATATTTAATACAGACGAGCATATGGCAAACGGTCAGATGATGCTGTCACTCACTCCCGACAATGCATCTCCTATCGTATACGGTATGGATACACTGGGCAGCAACAGAATCTGGTCTATCGGTGCCAAGACCCAGTATCCTGAGCTCTGCATGGAGATCATCAACTACCTCTGTACACCGGAAGGCAGACTTACCATGGAGTATGGTCCTCAGGGCGTGACATGGGATTATGACGAGAACGGACTCACATACTTTACCGAGCTTGGAAAGCTTTGCCATAATGATATAACCACATCAATGGAGGATGCAGGATATACCGGTACATTCCATGACGGACAGCTCCAGATCAACAACATCACATGGGCACTCGATGCTACAAACCCTGAATCAGGTGAGAGATTTAACTGTGACTACTGGGCAAGCAACAATGTGGGAGCAAGCTGCGATATAGAGCAGGATTGGATGGACTACACAGGATGCACTACAACAGATGAGTATATGGAATCAAAGGCATATACCGTAGCACCTGCCAGTGCATTTGTAGGCGGCTCAAGAGACGATGAGCTTGAGACAAAGTGGGATCAGACAACAAACTGTATCGTTACATATACATGGAATGCAATTTATGCAGAATCAGATGAGGAGTATGAGCAGATTGTCGAGGAGATGATCGAGAAAGCCAACTCATACTACTATCAGGAGTGCCTTGACTGGTCAAGAGAAGAGGCTGCAAGAAGAAAAGCCTGTGAGGATGCACTTAACTAATTATCAATGGGTATATTTAATGTAGACGGTCCTGTTTACAGGACAATATCAAGATTCTGGGATCTTGTAAAATTAAGTTTCTTTTGGTTTGTATGCAGTCTGCCGGTCGTGACATTCGGACCGGCGACTGTTGCAGCCTTTACAATCTGCCTTAAGATGACTGAAGACAAAGAAGGGTATATAGTAAAGCCTTTCTTTGCTGCTTTTAAGAAAAATCTTAAGGGAGGTATCCCTCTTGGACTCCTTTTCCTCGTGGCGATGTATTCCATTTATCTTGATACCCAGTGTTTTAAGGCCTTTGAAGATATGTCTGTATATTTTCTTATAGCGGGGATCATAGTCGGATTCGTCATATATCTTTCTTTTGTATATGCGTTTGCGCTTATGGCCCGCTATGAAAATAAGGTCATTGCAACGATCAAAAATTCATATAACATTTCAGTCAGATATTTTCTGAGGACACTGCTTCTCTTAATAGTTCTTGCCATCGAGCTAATCATCATATTCTGGAATTATTACACAATCATTATAGGCGTAGTGATAGGCCCGGGTCTAATCATATATACGATCAGTACCATGGCTATGCGTTTTTTTAGGGAGATAGAAAAGGAACCCGGAGCAGTATCAAATCCCGAAGACATAGATGAAATATAATTAAACGATATTTGAGATATTTAATATATGGAAAAAAAGACAGACCCTTACATAATAGAATTTGATAAGCCTGCAGATATCTGGGAGGAAGCACTCCCTGTCGGAAACGGCAGACTCGGAGGCATGGTATACGGATATCCGTTTACAGAGAGGATCCAGCTAAATGAAGACAGCGTATGGTTTGGAGGCCCCCAGGACCGTATCAATCCCTCGGCCGGAGAAAAACTGGACGAGATAAGGAATCTGATATTTGCGGGAAAGATAAGGCAGGCCCAGGAACTGTGTGCGTTTGCACTATCCGGGACACCTGAGGAGATGAGACATTACGAACCCCTCGGCAATCTCTATATCGAGATGGCAGGGGATGATTACGAAGATATATCGGATTATGACCGCCGGCTTGATATGAAGGATGCAACGGTAACTGTATCCTGGAAAAAGGCCGGCGTTAATTATAAACGGGAGATATTTGCATCATATCCCGACAATGTGATGGTGATAAGGCTGACTGCCGATAAGGAGGCAAGTCTTACTTTTCACTGTCAGCTTGGCAGAGGAGTGACGCCGTGGGCAATGGCACCCTATGAGACCCAGAACTGCAGGAGACCTGCATACAATGTTTACTGCGATGACATAAGGGCACTTGATGACAATATACAGCTCATGGAAGCAACGGCAGGAGGAAAGGGCGGCGTAAAGATCGGATGCGGTATAAAGCTTATCGTATCAGGGGGCGTGACTGAAAAGATCGGCAATACATATCTGGTAAAAAAAGCAGATGAAGCTGTGATACTGCTGGCAGCCGATACATCATTTCGCGAGGATGATCCGGTACTAAGCGTAATAAAAAGATTAAATGAAAAAGCATCTCTTGAATATGAGTCACTTTACGAAAATCATGTAAAAGATTACAGAGAACTCTTTGACAGGGTATACCTTGATATAGAGGATTATGAACATGTGACGAGATTTTTTAATTTCGGCAGATATTTAATGATCGCAGGCAGCAGACCGGGTTCACTGCCCATGAACCTCCAGGGTATATGGAATCAGGATTATGCACCTGCATGGGGATGCAGATATACGATAAATATAAATACACAGATGAACTACTGGTGCGCTGAAAACTGCGGACTGCCGGAATGTCACGAGCCGCTGTTTGACCTCTTAAAGAGACTAAAGGTAAGCGGTGAGGTGACAGCGGAAAAGATGTACGGCTGCAGAGGCTTTGTGGCTCATCACAATACTGATATATACGCGGATACGGCGCCTCAGGATGTATGTTTATCGGCGAGTTACTGGGTAATGGGAGGCGCGTGGCTCTCGCTCCATATATGGGAGCATTATCTCTATTCTCAAGATGAAGGATTTTTAAGGGACAATTACGATGTGATGGAGAGCGCTGCCAGGTTTCTCGCAGATTTCCTAATACCTGACAAAAATATTGATGGCACGGATACCGGATACCTGGTGATCAGTCCATCGATATCTCCGGAAAATGAATACATACTCCCCGGTGGTGAACACGGTACCGTATGTAAAGGTGCCACCATGGACAATTCCATTATAAGAGAACTGTTTAATGCATGCATAAAAGCAGAAGAAATCCTGGGTATCAGGGATGGCCTGTCAGATGAATTAAAAGAGATATTAACAAAAATAGCTCCGCTTAAGATTGGAAAGTATGGTCAGATAATGGAATGGAATGAAGACTACGAGGAGGCAGAACCCGGACATCGTCATATCTCCCAGCTCTTTTCACTCTATCCCGGCAGTCTGATATGTACAGATAAAGATGATGAATCATTTGACAAAAATATTTTTGACGCCACAGCCGAGACCATCAGGAGGAGGCTGTCCTTTGGTGGTGGCCATTCCGGATGGAGCAGGGCATGGATCATAAATATGTATGCAAGGCTCGGGGACGGAGATAAAGCCCTTGAAAACATAGAGACGTTAATAGACCGTCAGGTACTGCCCAATCTTTTTGACAATCATCCGCCTTTTCAGATAGACGGTAAGAGATGCTGGTCCAGAGTCACGGCAGCAGTATAAAGCTTTTGCCTGCGCTGCCTGAAAAATGGAGAAACGGATGTGTAAGGGGCCTTAGATTAAGAGGAGGCAGGACTGTAAAGGAGCTTGTCTGGAAGGACGGCAGAGTAGTAAAGTCTGAAATAATATAAAACTTTATTGTTTACATAAAATGTTGTATATTAATTGCTATGGGAAAAAATATATTAAAAACGACAATAGCAGCTTTGACAATATTATTCACAGTGGGGATGACTATAGGCTCACTGCCCCTTATGACAAATGCCGATGACTCGGGAGTATATGATGTATTTGTGGCTGTAGGAGCAGGTGATGACTGGAGTTTGTGCTATGCAGGAGAGGATCTGGCTGATAATGAGACCGTGACAAACTCTGCAATAACGTCAAAATCAGGAAAACTTATCGAGGGAGGTACGGTATCCGTATCCGTCACATTTGCAGAGCCTGTTAATTATGTATGGTATGTGACTCCTGTTGTACTGGCTACCGATATAGAGGAAGCAGATTTTACGGTAGAACTGTATGTAGACGGGAACCCGGTAGAACTGGATAATCCTGATGGAAAAAACTGGTGGTATGAACAGACGGGACCTTTTGATGAAGATACGGCAGTCAGACTTTGCGGTGGATATAATGAATTTGCCTCGGAGGCATGCTGGGTAGAAGAGGATACGCTGATCGGAGCATCAAAGATAGAATATGTTATTACAGCAAACAATATAAGGTCTGCAGGCGAATCGCAGGATACAGGTACAGAGAGAATCTCAGTATATGAATCTCAGGTTCCGTCGGATACAGTGTCTGCAGACAGTAATCCGGTGGATGAGACAGGTAAGGCACCTCAGTATAATGAAGCATCAGCCCCGGGGAGCAACTACTACGACGGTACAGGGGTTGCTGTGGGAGTAGTAGGCACGGTGGCAGTGGTGAGTGCTGCAACTGTAGTGATTCTTAAAAACAAAAAAGATAGTAATAAAAAGAAAAAATAAAAGTGCAACACTTCTGCAACATAAATTGTTTTATAATATCGCCGAAATAATAAAAAACAATTTATTTTCAGGAGGATAAAAAATGAAAAAGTTTTTAGTAACATTAATGACAGCAGCAGTAGTAACGGCAACAGTGATTGGATGCGGAGCAGAGGCAGAGCAGCCTGCGGCTCAGGATACACAGCAGACAGTTACTGACGAGAAGCAGCCTGCAGATGATGCAGCTGAGACAGAGGTGGGTATGGTAAATCCCTGGAAGAGCACTACAGAAGAGGAGTCACATACATACCTTGACCATTCAATCGTAGTACCTGAAGGAGCTACTGACGTAACATGGACAGTAAATGACAGTATCGACGGCGGGGCTCTTCTGCAGGTTGATTTCACACTTGACGGCCAGACATATACAGTCAGAGCAATGACAGGCCAGGTAGAGGATATGGATACAAACCTCGCAGGTGCTTACTATGAGTGGACTGTTACAGATGAGGCAGCTCTCACAGCATGGGATGCAAGCGCCACAACATACAGACATATCGGTGATGCCGAGACAGTAGATGTCATCGCATGGTATGACGGCACAACAGATATCAGCTACAGTGTCTACACAGCAGCACCTGATCTTGACGGATTTGATATCGCTGCCATCGCTGAGCAAATCCATAACTAAAACTGATCAATAGTATCGAATTTTAGTTCGCATAAAAAATATCCCCCTGAACGCTAAGAGCACGCTCCGCTACTCAATGCGTTCAGGGGGATATTTTTTAATCAAAAAAGTAAAAAAACACATCAGCAGAAATCATCAACGATCAGCTGCAGCGATCTCGTCCCATTATATTCATTCCATGAAGGATGATATGCAACCGAGAAGGTGATGCCGCCTTTACCTGCAAAAGCATCCTTAACTTTAGCCTCTCCATATCTTTCGATAAGGAGTGATTCCAACTCCTCATTTTTATTAAAGAGTGTGAGCTCGGCAGTCTCACCGGTTGTATCCTTTACCCTGTATTTTCCGACGATGCCGTCTTTGCCAAAAACCTTTTTGCCCAGGATCTCCACATCTTTTCTTGCAAATGTACACGATTTGTTGCCGTGGCCGGTAGGCTGCATATACTCAAGCTCATCAAGGAGTCTTGGCGTACAGTAGGCAAACGGTGCATCTGCGTCAATATACATTATGTCACGGAGTTCATCAAATGAGAGTGTACAGTTTTGGTTAAGCCCTGCCCTCAGTCTCTCCACATCATCGGGGGATGCCATGGAAAATCCGGCTGCCTGGGAGTGACCGCCGTATTTCGTAAAGATATCGGATACCCTGGTCATCTCTTCATATATGTTGTAGCTCTCGACACTTCTGGCCGAGCCCTTTACCCCTTCGGCTCCGTCTGTCACTACAAAGACTGGTCTTGAATATTTCTCCCTGATTTTTCCGGCTACAATACCGGCGACAGATTCGTGACAGTCCGGGATATATACGACCAGGACTTTATCTGATGTCATGTTTTTTTCTTCTATATATTTAACTGCCTCTTTAATGGCATTCTGGGTCATGGTCTTGCGGCTCTCATTGAGCTCGCTCAGCTCCGATGCCATTATCAGGGCCTGGCTTTCATCATTGCAGAGGAGCAGTTCAAGGGCCCGCTCGGCTGTATCGACTCTGCCGGAAGCATTTATACAAGGTCCGAGTATATATCCGCAATGATAAGCAGATATTTTTTTGCCTTTTATACCGGATTTATTTATCAGTGCCTTAAGACCTGTATTTTTTGAGTCAGCCATGAGGGCGAGACCTTTCTTTACCAGTTCCCTGTTTTCTCCGGTGAGCTCCATGATATCTGCCACGGTAGCGAGAGCGGCCAGCTCCGTGAGCTCACTCATCAGCTCATCCCTGCCCTCCTTTATATTTTTATAATAAGAGAGTGTGGCAGCAAAGGGACCGTAGAGGAGACCTTTTATAAACTTAAATGCAACATATGCACCGCAGATACCGGGACAGGGATATGTATCATCCTCGCGTTTGGGGTCCACCACATAGTCAGCGGGAGGCATGGTATATACCTTTTTGTTATCTGATTCGGTAAACGGTACTTCGTGGTGATCCGTTATGACTACAGACATCCCGTACTGCTTTGCTTTTTCAATCTCATTTACGGCTGCTATACCGTTATCACAGGTGATGATGGTATCGATGCCGTCATTATGGGCTTCGTCTATGATATTTTCATTTAGTCCGTATCCGTCATTTATCCTGTGGGGGATGCGGGTATCCACATCGCCGCCGGCAAGGTCTATACCTTTTTTCAGTACGGCACTGGCACAGACGCCGTCTACGTCATAGTCACCTACTATCCTGATCTTTTTACCTGAGATGATCTTGCCGGTAATGAACTTTACGGCCCCCTCCATGTCTTTTAGGAGAAAAGGATCGTAAAACAGTTTGTCATTGCCGTGAATATATGATTCGATATCCGCATCACCGGTGATGCCGCGATTGACGAGGAGTCTTATGAAAAGAGGACTCACTCCGTGCTTTTCCGACAGCCCCGTAAAATCGGCACCGATTCTCTTTAATATCCATTTAGCCATTGGTATTTTCCTCTCAAATGCACTATTTATTTAGTATACCATAATGGGTAAAGTATGATATACTCGTAAATGGTTTGTTTAAATGAAATAGTATTTGGAGGATTCGTAAAAATGAGCCAGACAGATAATAATATCAGTAAATCAAAGGCCAAGAGACTCGCTCAGGAGAATGCGAGAAAGGAACAGCGCAGAAAGAAACGCCTGGCAATATTCTGGGCAGTACTTATCCCTGTATTAATAATAGCTCTCATAGTGGGTATCGTGCTATATTACAGAAGCACTATCGTAGACTACAGTAAATATCTGACGAGCGAAGGCCTCGTTGATGTCAATATAGACAATTATGTAACAACATCATATCAGAACATGTCGTTCTCAAAGGCAGATCTGTTACCGACAGATGAGACAGTTGATGCCGATATAGAGGCAGAGCTTGATAATCATGCAACACTTGAGACTGATTCATCTTTAAAGGCTGCTGACGGAGACAAGGTTAATATCACATATACAGCTACAATGGACGGTATCGCATACGATACTGTATCTGCAAATGACGGCGGATATGATATGACAGTAGGCGCAGGCACTCTTGCCCCGGAGGTTGATGAAGCAGTTACGGGCAAGCATCCCGGTGATGAGTTTTCTGTGACAGTAAACCAGTCGTCAGCAGACGCATCAGGCAATGAGGTAGTCACAGTACTCGTTTATGACATTACTTTAGAGGGTATCTGGGTTGCACCTGAGCTTGATGATATGGTCAGTGAATATTATCCCGAGTATGCCGATGCCGATGCATACAGACAGAGCATCATCGACGGATATTATGATGAAAACCTGACGGAAGCCATCAGAGAGAGCATCTCTCTTAACTGTGTGATAAACAGTGTGCCTGACGGATACTACAATAATACAAAGAAGATCATAGAAAAGACAAACGAGGACAACTTTAATTACTACAAGGGTGTATATGCTTCATACGGTCTGACCATGGGCTCTATCTATGAGATGTTTGGATTTACAACCCAGGCTGAGTATGATGCATTTGTAGAGGAGCAGACAAGGACCCAGGTCAACTATACTCTGGCATGCCAGGCTATCTACAAGGCAGCAGGCCTCACCAATACAAAAGAAGATGTAAAGGCTTACTATACAGAACTTGGAGTGGATGATACCACATACAGTGAGAATATCCAGAGATACGGATACAACTACATGGCATCCAATGCAATGACCGGAAAGGTGGTTGAGTACCTCAAGGGTGTTGTAACCATCACAGAATAAGTTCATAAAATTACGTAAAAAATATATCCCCTCTCACGCTAAGAGCACGCTCCGCTGCTCAATGCGTGTGAGGGGATATATTTTTTAAGCGCAAAGATGTGATAGAATATAATCTGTATGATTAATAAAGAAGATATTCAAAAATACATATATGCGGAAGTCATCGTAAACATATCCCACGAGGCTGTGGACCGTCCGTTTACATACAGGATACCTGACAGCTTACGGGGTAAGGTGACGGAAGGTGTCGGTGTCAGTATACCTTTTGGCACAGGCAATACAGTGCGAAAGGGATATGTGGTAGCTCTTAAGGATACAGTGGATTTTCCGCCTGAGAGGATCAAGGATATCATATCCGTAAACGAAAAAGGCGTGGAGCTGGAGGGCAGGCTCATGGAGCTGGCCGTATGGATGAAAAAGAGATACGGCTCAACACTGATATCATGTATCCAGACAGTCCTCCCGGTAAAGAAAAAGATAAAGAATATGTCATATAAGACTGTAAAGCTTAATGTATCCGGGGAGCAGGCCCTTGAGTTAATAGGCTCATGCAGGAGAAACCAACAGGGGAGAAAGACCCTGCTAAACGCACTGATACAGAGTCCGTCCCTGCCTCTTGATATGATAAAGCAGCGCCTCGGTGTATCCGTATCAGTCGTAAATGCCCTTGAAAAGCAGGGGACCGTGGAGATAACGGAATCAAGAGAGTACAGGATACCAAAGGTATCGGGATATTATGAGAAAAAAGACATAACCCTGTCCGAGGAGCAAAGGAGTGCTGCAGATCATATACTTGCAAGAATGCACAGCGATAATCCGGGAGTCACACTGCTCCACGGTATCACGGGCTCCGGCAAGACAGAGGTCTATATGGAACTAATCGATGATGCCATAAAAAACGGAAAGCAGGCAATCGTCCTCATACCGGAGATCGCCCTGTCATTTCAGACCCTGCTGCGGTTTTATGCCAGATACGGTAAACGTGTATCGGTAATCCATTCAAGGCTCTCTGACGGAGAACGTTTCGATCAGTTTGAACGGGCAAAAAACGGTGAGCTGGATGTAATCATCGGACCGAGGTCTGCACTCTTTACTCCGTTTAAGAATACGGGAATCATCATTATAGATGAGGAACATGAGAACAGCTACAAGAGCGAGAAGATGCCAAAGTATCACGCAGTTGACGTGGCAAAGCATATTGCAAAGGTAAATAACTGCGTGCTCGTCCTTGGCTCAGCGACGCCTTCCATGGATTCATATTACAGAGCGAAGAAAGGTGACTATGCTCTGGAAGTCATGAAAAACAGAAACGGCGGCAGCAGGCTGGCTACAGTCCATACTGTCGACATGCGTGAGGAACTGAAAAAGAAAAACAAATCTTATTTCAGCACAAAGCTTAAGGAGCTCATCACCGACAGGATGATAAAGGGTGAGCAGACCATGCTCTTTATAAACCGGCGAGGATTTGTAGGCTTCGTATCATGCAGGGAGTGCGGATATGTACTTAAGTGTCCTCACTGCGAGGTATCAATGTCAGAGCACCTTACAGGAAACAGTGGCAGTGATGTGCAGAAGGTAATCCGTCCGGCCGGCAGGGTAAACAATATGGTGTGTCATTATTGCGGATACGAGATACCAAAACCGGAGGTCTGTCCCGAGTGCGGCTCAAAATATTTTGCCGGATTCAGGGCCGGTACGGAAAAGATCGAGCAGGAGATAAAGAAGATGTGGCCGTCCCTAAGAGTCCTTAGGATGGACGGGGATACCACTAAAAATAAAGATGATTACGACAGGATACTGTCTTCATTTTCGGGAGGCGAGGCCGATGTCCTTGTAGGTACCCAGATGATAGTCAAGGGTCATGACTTTCCCAATGTCACACTGGTCGGAGTCATCGCGGCGGATATGTCACTCTATGCAGCCGACTATCACTCTGCCGAGAGGACCTTTCAGCTCATAGCCCAGGCTGCGGGCCGGGCAGGGAGAGGCGCAAAGAGCGGAGATGTGGTCATCCAGACATACAAGCCGGAGAATTATGCGATAAAGCATGCATCAGATCAGGATTATGAAGGTTTTTATGAAGAGGAGATGCTCTTTAGGGAGATGGCTGATTACCCGCCTGTATCCCATATGATGTCGCTCCAGCTCTTTGGAGACGATGAGGACAGGCTGATGAGATATGCCCATAAACTAACGGACTATATAAAAACCGTTAAATCTGATAATATATTCATCATAGGTCCGTCAAAAGCAGTACTCTCCAAGATAAAGGATGTCCACAGGGCAGTCATACATCTAAAGAGTGAGAATGACGATGATCTCATAGCATTAAAGGACCTGGCGGAAGAGTATTATAAAAATACGCCTGACAATATTAAAGATAAAATGATGCTGCAGTTTGACCTGGATCCTGTCAGCAGTTTTTAGGAGGAATAAAAAATGGCACTTCGAAAAATCAGAGAAATAGGTGATCCCGTCCTTAATAAGGTATGCAGGGAAGTAACAGAAGTAAACAACCATACGAGAGAGCTCATAGAGGATATGCTCGATACCATGTATGAGGCAAACGGCGTGGGACTGGCAGCACCCCAGATAGGAGTATTAAAGAGAATCGTCGTAATAGATGTCTCTCCCGAGGGCAATGAACCTCATATACTGATTAATCCCAGGATAGTGGAGACAAGCGGAGAGCAGACAGGCAACGAGGGATGCCTCTCGGTACCCGGCAAGGCAGGCAATGTCACCAGACCCATGGATGTAAAGTGTATAGCATATAATGAAAACATGGAGCAGATAGAGCTTGAGGGTCATGAACTCCTGGCGAGAGCCATCTGCCATGAACTCGATCATCTCGACGGCCATCTCTATGTGGAAAAGGTCGAGGGTGAACTCATGGAAGTAAAGCATGACGAGGATGATGAATAATGAAGATAGTATTTATGGGCACGCCGGATTTTGCGGCAGTCGCTTTAAAGAGTCTGATAGATGCAGGCCATGAGATAACCATGGTCATCACCCAGCCTGATAAGGAAAAGGGCAGAGGCAAGGGGATCGCAGAGAGTGATGTAAAGGTACTGGCAAAAGAGTACGGCCTCCCCATCTACCAGCCTGTCAGAATTAAAAACGAAGAGTCCGTAAAGTATCTGGAGGATTTTATGAAAAGAGATCCTGCAGATGTATTTGTGGTTGCGGCATTTGGCCAGATACTCCCAAAGAGTATCCTGGATATGCCCCGTCTTGGATGCTTTAATATCCATGCATCCCTCCTGCCCAAATACAGGGGAGCTGCACCTATTCAGTGGTCCATAATAGACGGAGAACCTGAGACCGGCGTTACCATCATGAAGATGGATGAAGGTCTTGATACCGGTGATATGGTGGCGGTGAGCCGTGTAAAGATTGAATCAAATGAGACAGGCGGCAGCCTCTTTGACAAGCTGGCTAAAGAAGGCGGCGACCTGATGGTAAAGACCCTGCCACTCATTGAGCGGGGGGAGATCATCTGTACAAAGCAAAATGACGGGGAGAGTACGTACGCAAAGATGCTCTCAAAGGATATGGGTCGTCTCGATTTTACAAAACCGGCGACGGAGCTTGAGCGCCTGATAAGAGGATGCAATCCATGGCCCGGTACATTTACTTCATTAAACGGCAGGAATCTCAAGATATGGGAAGCGGGAGTATCGGACAAAAACGGAGCCCCCGGTGAGATCATAGATGTAAATAAGGATACATTTACCATAGGATGCAGTGAGGGAGGTCTCGTCGTCAGATCTCTCCAGATAGAAGGCAAGAAGAGAATGCCGGCCCATGATTTTATGCTGGGAGTAAAGATAAATCTCGGAGACAAACTTGGGTAATTATAAAAATCATAAAAAACAGAATACAAAGGCATCGGAGACGAGAAAGACAGTCCTTGAGCTACTCCTGGAATGGGAAAAGGCGGGAGGACGGTTTGACCTGATGCTAAAAGGGGTCCTGGATAAATATAATTATCTGGACAGTCGTGACAAGGCCTTTATGTCAATGCTGGCCAGAGGATGCGTGGAGCGCAGGATCACCCTTGATTACATTATCGATATGTATGCAGATACAAACGGTAAGGATATTAAGCCCGCTATCAGAAATATACTGAGGATGGGCTTATTTCAGGTTTTCTATATGGAAGGCATAGCGGACCATGCAGCCTGCAGTGGGCTTATTTCAGGTTTTCTATATGGAAGGCATAGCGGACCATGCAGCCTGCAGTGAATCAGTGCTCCTTGCGCAGGAAAAGGGATTTAAAGGTCTCGCCCCTTTTGTAAACGGTGTGATGAGAGCGGTATTAAGAGACAGGGATAATATTAAATGGCCGTCTCTTAAAGATGATGATAAGAGTAAAAAGATCTACTATTCCGTATATTACTCAATGCCGATATGGATAGTCGGTATACTGATAAAGCAGTTTGGGGCTGATGAGACCAAAGTGATCCTTGAGTCGTTTTTAACAAGACGGGGTCTGTCCGTCAGGGTCAATAATATTTCTGACACCGAAGCAGTCATTAAGGAGCTAACGGAAGCCGGGATTGATCACTCCGTATCAGAGTATCTCCCTTACATGATAAATGTGGGAGGCATAGAGGGCATGAGCAGATTAAAGTCATTTACAGACGGCAAAGTGACCGTTCAGGATGTGAGCTCGGCACTCGTAGCGGAATTGTCAGGTATAAAAAAAGGTGACAGAGTCCTTGATATGTGCGCTGCGCCCGGAGGCAAGGCAACTCATTTTGCCTTAAAGGCAGGGGATGAGGGCCACGTGACGGCCTGCGATATCTCAGATGACAAGGTATGGCTCATAGAGGACAACATATCCAGAATGAATCTTAACAATATAAATGCGGTATTAAATGACGGTACGGTATTTAATAAGGTTTTTGAGGGAGCCTTTGATGTGGTGATATGCGATGCTCCGTGCTCGGGCCTTGGCATAATGGGCAGAAAGCCGGATATTAGATACAATGCGTCTTTTGAAGGTATAAATGAGCTGGCAGGTCTCCAGAAGCAGATACTGGCAAATGCAGTCAGATATGTAAAAACCGGAGGAACCCTCATATTCTCCACATGTACTCTGACCGATACGGAAAATATGGGAGGGAGAGAGTATATATTATCACAGCCGGGTATGAAGGCTGCCACGTTTGAAAATATACCGGAGGCCTTAAAAGATGAGCCGTCGCTAAAGGACGGATACCTCTTATTAAAACCCGGAATCCATAAATGTGACGGATTCTTTATCTCAAAATATACGAAGGGAGATTAATGATATATGAAAACTGATATAATGTCCCTTGATTTAAATGAACTTACAGAATTCATGACATCCATCGGGGAGAAGGCCTTCAGGGCAAAACAGCTCTATGACTGGATCCATGTAAAGCATGTACCTTTAAGTGAGATGAGCAATATCTCAGATAAATTAAAAGGAATCCTTGAAGAAAAATGCTACTTTGCCACTCCCGAGGAGATTAAGGTCCAGGAGTCACGGATAGACGGTACCAGAAAGTATTTATTTAAGTTTGCCGACGGCAACATGGTGGAGACTGTCTGGATGAAATATCATCATGGCAACAGCGTATGTATATCGTCCCAGGTAGGATGCCGTATGGGATGTTCATTCTGCGCATCTACTCTGGACGGCCTTGAGAGAAATCTGACAGCGTCAGAGATGCTGGGCCAGATATACAAGGTATCAAATCTGACAGGTGAGAGGGTATCCAACATCGTGGTCATGGGAAGCGGTGAGCCGATGGACAACTATGACAATGTTGTCAGGTTCGTAAGGCTTGTATCGGATCCAAGCGGCTTAAACATCAGTCAGCGCAATATCACAGTATCCACATGCGGCCTGGTACCTATGATGAAGAAGCTGGCAGATGAGAAACTCCAGATAACACTGGCCCTGTCACTCCATGCGGTTACCGATGAAAAGCGCCGGGAGATCATGCCCATAGCTAAATCATATACGATATCAGAGCTTATGGATGCCTGTTCATATTACTTTGACAGGACAGGCAGGCGCATTACATTTGAATATTCACTGATAAGGGGCGTAAACGATACGGAACCTGACGCAGAGGGACTGATAAAGCTGGCCGGGGGAGTCGGAGCCCATGTAAACCTGATCCCGGTCAATCCTGTGACGGAGAGAGGCTATAAGGAGTCTACCAGAGAGGCAGTTATGGCCTTTAAAAATAAACTTGAAAAAAAACGAATAAATGTTACCATTAGGAGAGAA
>CADBFE010000041.1 GCA_902793845.1 uncultured Lachnospiraceae bacterium
GACGATTTCGTTAAAGAGGCTGTCTACAAATCCGCTGTCGGATACATTTCCCTTAAAGCATTGTACAGGTACGCCGTATATATTTGCGAGATATTTTCCGTATTCACTTAATGTATCGATATTGTTCTGACATATCAGATACAGCCCGTATCCTTCTTTTGCAAGCATTTCCGCTATGGCTTTTCCGAGCCCCCTCGATGCACCTGTTACGATAGCGTTTTTCATAAATCAGTGTCCTTTTATCCCGATAATTATGATACTAATGTCAATGTTATGTAAACCTTAACAAAAAATCACGTAAAAAAATATGAATCTGACCAAAAATCACAAAACTGCCAAATTTGTATTTACACTTTACCACATAAGTCATTAAAATTTAAGATGTGGTTTATGTTTTTTTAAAAGGGAAAGACATAAAGTCGGATAGGGAGGTTGACATAATGTCTGAATTGTATGATGTGATAATCATAGGTGCAGGACCCGCAGGGCTCACGGCAGCCATATACGGAATGCGCGGCGGACTTAAGGTCCTCGCCATCGAGCCGGCAGGACCGGGCGGTCAGATGCTCCAGACATATGCTGTAGATAATTATCCGGGACTTCCGGGTATCAGCGGTACCGAGCTTGGCGAAAAGATGAGAGACCATGCTGTATCTTTAGGCGCCACGATCATTCAGGACCAGGTCCTCGATGTCAGATTTGAGGATTTTAAAAAGATCGTGATGACTGCTGAAAACGGCGAGTTTGAGACATCAAACATCATCATCGCAACAGGTGCCCGTCATGCAAAGCTTGGCGTAGCCAGAGAAGACGAGCTGGCCGGTATGGGCGTATCGTACTGTGCCACATGTGATGGCGCTTTTTACCAGGGCAGCGATGTGGCTGTTGTCGGCGGCGGCGACGTGGCTGTCGAGGATGCACTCTTCCTTGCAAGGAGCTGTGCCAATGTATATCTCATACACCGGCGTGATTCGCTCAGGGCTGCAAAGGGTGTAAAAAATCAGCTTAAGGGCGTTGAAAATATCCATATCATATGGGACAGCGTGGTGGAGGAACTTGTCGGCGAGTTTGAACTTGAGAGCATAAAGGTCAGAAATATCAAGAAAAACGAGACCATGGAGCTGCCTGTTGAGGGTATGTTTGTGGCAGTAGGCATCAACCCGTCCACAGATATTTTCACCGGTATAGTAGAGATGGATGAAAAGGGATATATCATAGCGGGAGAGGACTGCAGGACATCTGTTCCCGGCATTTATGCCATAGGCGACGCCCGTAAAAAACCGCTCAGACAGATAGTCACGGCTGTTGCAGACGGGGCCAATGCCATAGAAAGCCTGCTTCATGACAAATGATCGTGATTACAATTGTCAAAAGTCACGAAATTTACAGTCAAAAATCAGTCATAAGGCAATAAGCAATTTGATGAAAATACCTGCCTTTTGTGGTATAATCGGTATATCAAAACCTAAACAGAAAGGGATGATCAATTATGGAGTTTAATATTTTAGGAAAAAACATTGAGGTTACAGAAGGTATCAGAGAGCATGTGGAGGACAAACTCGGAAAACTTGAGAAGTACTTTGCACCGGAGACCAGAGTTAACGTTACATTAAGCGTTGAGAAGGATCGTCAGAAGATAGAGGTTACGATTCCTGTAAAGGGCAACATTATCCGTTCAGAGCAGGTCAGCAACGATCTCTATGTTTCAATCGATCTCGTAGAGGAGGTTATCGAGAGACAGCTTAAGAAATATAAGAACAAGATTGTCAGCAAAGAGAGAAATGCGGGAGCATTCAGACAGGAGTATATTGAGAAGGACTTTGCGGATGATGATGAGATCAAGATCATCCGTGAGAAGAAGTTCGATATCAAGCCCATGTATCCCGAAGATGCATGTGTACAGATGGAGCTCCTCGGACACAGCTTCTTTGTATTCAACAATGCTGAGACAGATCAGATCAATGTGGTTTACAAGCGTAAGGGCAACACATACGGACTCATCGAGCCTGAGATCTGATATACACACAAACGGTTAACATAACGCGACGCCTTGAATTTACTGAAAAGGCGTCGCGTTTTTCGTTTACAAACATGAATCTTCTATGATAAAATATTAGTCGGCTGACTGCGGTTTAAGATTCGAAATCGCGTCTGAATTTTTCAATTATTTTTTCAATAAATTTTCTTAATGGAGGAAAACAAAATGGCAAGAAAAGTCGTTATAGCCAGTGCATGTCGTACTGCAATCGGAACAATGGGCGGATCCCTTTCCACAACACCTGCTGCAGACCTTGGAGCAATCGTTATCAAAGAGGCTGTTAAGCGTGCAGGTATCGAGCCTTCACAGGTTGATCAGGTTTATATGGGATGCGTTATCCAGGCAGGTCTTGGCCAGAACGTAGCTCGTCAGGCTACTTTAAAGGCAGGTCTTCCCATCGAAGTTCCCGCAGTTACTATGAACGTTGTATGTGGTTCAGGTCTTAACTGCGTTAACCAGGCTGCACAGATGATCATGGCAGGTGATGCAGACATCGTTGTTGCAGGTGGTATGGAGAACATGTCAATGGCTCCTTATGCAGCTATGCAGGCTCGTTTCGGATACAGAATGAACAACGGCAAGTTTGTTGACTGTATGGTAAACGATGCACTCTGGGATGCATTTAACGATTATCATATGATCAAGACAGCTGACAACATCGCTGAGCAGTGGAAGCTCACAAGAGAAGAGCTTGATGAGTTCGCTCTTAAGAGCCAGCAGAAGGCAGCAGCAGCTATCGCTTCAGGTGCTTTCAAGGAGGAGATCGTTCCCGTTGAAGTAAAGAAAAAGAAGGAGACAATCGTATTCGATACAGATGAAGGTCCCCGTGCTTCAACAATAGAGGGTCTTGCAAAGCTTCGTCCCATCAACCCTGACGGATATGTTACAGCAGGTAACGCATCAGGTATCAACGATGGTGCAGCAGCACTCGTTATCATGAGCGAGGAGAAAGCAAACGAGCTCGGTGTTAAGCCTATGGCTACATTCGTAGCAGGAGCTCTTGCAGGTGTTGATCCTTCAATCATGGGTATCGGACCTGTTGCAGCTACAAAGAAGGCTATGGCTAAGGCAGGCTACAAGATCGAAGACTTCGACATCATCGAGGCTAACGAGGCATTTGCAGCTCAGTCTGTAGCAGTTGGCAAGGATCTCGGAATCGATGTAGAGAAGCAGCTTAACCCTAACGGTGGTGCTATCGCTCTCGGACATCCTGTTGGAGCTTCAGGTGCACGTATCCTCGTAACACTTCTTCACGAGATGAAGGCAAAGGGTGCCAAGAAGGGTCTTGCTACACTTTGTATCGGTGGCGGTATGGGATGTGCCACAATCGTTGAGATGTAATTGTTATCAATAAACTTTAAGGAGAACTTAAATGGATTTCATACTTTACGAAGTAAACGGTGCCGTTGGTACCATCACGATCAACCGTGAAAAGGCATTAAACGCTCTTAACTCACAGGTACTTGATGAGCTTAATGCAACACTTGATGCGGTAGATTTAAACACAGTAAGATGCCTTATCTTAACAGGCGCCGGCGAGAAGTCATTCGTTGCAGGTGCTGATATAGGAGAGATGAGCACACTTACAAAGGCTGAGGGCGAGGCATTCGGTAAAAAGGGCAACGATGTATTCAGAAAGCTTGAGACATTCCCTATCCCCGTTATCGCTGCAGTAAACGGATTTGCACTCGGCGGCGGATGCGAGATCTCAATGAGCTGTGATATCAGAATCTGCTCAGACAACGCAGTATTCGGTCAGCCTGAGGTAGGCCTCGGCATCACACCCGGATTTGGCGGTACCCAGAGACTTGCAAGACTTGTGAGCCCCGGTATGGCAAAGCAGCTTATCTACACTGCAAGAAATATCAAGGCAGCAGAAGCATACAGAATCGGACTTGTTAACCAGGTTGTATCAGCTGAGGTTAATGAGGCAGGTGAGGTGGTTACATCTGCAAAGGATGCTCTTATGGCAGCAGCAAACAAGATGGCAGCAGGCATCGCACAGCAGGCTCCCATCGCAGTACGTAACTGCAAGAAGGCTATCAATGAAGGTCTTCAGGTAGATATGGACAAGGCAATCGTTATCGAGGAGAAGCTCTTCGGTGACTGCTTTGAGACAGAGGACCAGAAGGCAGGTATGGGCAACTTCCTCGAGAAAGATAAAGAGAAGAAGCTCAAGGTAGTACCTTTCCAGAATAAATAATTTTATTAATATATTTTAAGGAGGCACAACAATGAAAGTTGGTGTTATTGGCGCAGGAACAATGGGACAGGGCATTGCTAAGGCATTTGCTCAGATCGACGGCTACACTGTAGCTCTCTGCGATATCAAGCAGGAGTGGGCAGAAGGCGGCAAGAACAAGATCGTTGCAGGTTATGCAAAGCTTGTTGAGAAAGGAAAGCTCACACAGGACGCTGTAGACAAAATCGTTAACAGCATTACACCCGGTCTTAAGGAAGACCTTTGCGCAGACTGCGACCTCATCGTAGAGGCAGCATTCGAGGACATGACAGTAAAGCAGACAACATTCAAGGAGCTTGACGCTATCTGCAAGCCTGAGTGTATCTTTGCTTCAAACACATCTTCACTCTCTATCACAGAGATCGGCAAGGGTGTTAACAGACCTGTAGTAGGTATGCATTTCTTCAACCCTGCAGACAGAATGAAGCTCATCGAGGTTATCGCCGGTGTTAACACACCTGACGAGACAGTAGAGGCTATCAAGAAGATTTCAGTAGAGATCGGCAAGGAGCCCGTACAGGTTAACGAGGCAGCAGGTTTCGTAGTAAACCGTATCCTCATCCCCATGATCAACGAAGCAGCATTCATCAAGATGGAAGGCGTATCTGATATCGTTGGTATCGACACAGCTATGAAGCTCGGTGCAAATCATCCCATGGGACCCCTTGAGCTCGGCGATTACATCGGACTTGATATCTGCCTTGCAATCATGGATGTTCTTTATAAAGAGACAGGCGACTCCAAGTATCGTGCATGCCCTCTTATCAGAAAGATGGTACGTGGCGGCAACCTTGGTGTTAAGTCAGGTAAGGGATTCTACATCTACAATGCTGACAGAACAAAGACAGCTGTTGATGCAAAATAAATAATCAAAAAATTTTAAATGGAGGATTTAAAAAATCATGGATTTCACTTTAAGTAAAGAACATGAGATGGCCAGATCTCTGTTCAAGGAATTCGCTGAAAATGAAGTAAAGCCTCTCGCTCAGGAGATCGATGAGGAACACAGATTCCCAAGAGAGACTGTTGAGAAGATGGCAAGATACGGCTTCATGGGTATTCCCGTATCAAAAGAGTTTGGTGGCCAGGGATGCGATCCTCTCACATACGCTATGTGTGTTGAGGAGCTCTCAAAGGTTTGCGGTACAACAGGTGTTATCGTTTCCGCTCATACATCACTCTGCGTTGACCCTATCATGACTTTCGGCTCACCTGAGCAGAAGGCAAAATATCTCCCTGATCTCGCTTCAGGTAAGAAGCTCGGTGCATTCGGTCTTACAGAGCCCGGTGCAGGTACAGACGCTCAGGGTCAGCAGACCAAGGCTGTACTTGACGGAGACGAGTGGGTACTTAACGGATCTAAGTGCTTCATCACAAACGGTAAGGAAGCAGATGTTTACGTTATCTTTGCTGTAACAGGCAAGGTTGAGAAGCGTGGCAAGATGCTCAAGGAGATCTCAGCATTCATCGTTGAGAAAGGTACTCCCGGATTTACATTCGGTACAAAAGAGAACAAGATGGGTATCTGCGCATCTTCTACATATGAGCTTATCTTCACAGACTGCCGTATCCCCAAGGAGAACCTCCTCGGACAGCAGGGCAAGGGCTTCAACATCGCAATGCATACACTTGACGGCGGACGTATCGGTATCGCTGCTCAGGCTCTTGGTATTGCAGAGGGTGCTCTTGAGACAACTATCCAGTATGTAAAAGAGAGAAAGCAGTTTGGTCGTGCTATCGCTCAGTTCCAGAATACACAGTTCCAGCTTGCTGACATGGCTACAAAGGTACAGGCTGCACAGCTCCTCGTATACAAGGCTGCCATGAAGAAGGCTGAGTATCAGGCTAATCCTAAGGTTTCTTACTCTGTAGAAGCAGCTATGGCTAAGCTTTACGCAGCAGAGGTTGCTATGGAAGTTACTACTAAGTGCGTACAGCTCCACGGTGGTTACGGATACATCAGAGAGTACGGCGTAGAGCGTATGATGCGTGATGCCAAGATCACAGAGATCTACGAGGGAACTTCAGAAGTTCAGCGTATGGTTATCAGCGCAGCGCTGCTTAAGTAATTAAATTAGGTAAAGGAGATATATACAATGAAAATTGTTGTTTGTATTAAACAGGTTCCTGATACAAAGGGTGGCGTTAAGTTCAATCCCGACGGAACACTTGACAGAGCAGCCATGCTTGCAATCATGAACCCTGATGATAAAGCCGGCCTTGAGGCAGCACTTAAGCTCAAGGATGCAGATCCGGAAAATACAGAAGTTACCGTTCTCACAATGGGACTTCCCAAGGCTACAGATGTACTCCGCGAGGCTATCGCAATGGGAGCTGACAAGGGTATCCTTGTAACAGACAGAGTACTCGGTGGTGCAGATACATGGGCTACATCTACTACAATTGCTGGAGCTCTTCGTAACATTGATTACGATCTTATCATTACAGGTCGTCAGGCTATCGATGGTGATACAGCTCAGGTTGGTCCTCAGATCGCTGAGCACCTCGGACTTCCCGTTATCTCTTACGCACAGGAGATCAAGGTTGAGGGAGACAAGGTAGTTGTTAAGCGTCAGTATGACGACAGATATCATATGCTTGAGGTAAAGACACCCTGCCTTATCACAGCTCTTTCAGAGCTCGGCACACCCAGATATATGACAGTAGGCGGCATCTTTGATGCATGCAAGGCTGAGATTACTACATGGGGCAGAGCTGATCTTAAGGATGTTGAGGATGGAAACCTCGGTCTTAACGGTTCACCTACAAAGATTGCTAAGGCATCTGACAAGGTTCGTAAGGGAGCAGGCGAGAAAGTTACTCCCGATACACCTGATGAGGCAGTAGCTTACATCGTAGGCAAGCTTAAAGAGAAGCATGTAATCTAATTTTGTAAAGGATAAGTGGTGAAGAAATATGAAAATGACTCCAGAAGATATTGCACAGTACAAAGGCGTCTTTGTATTTGCGCAGCAGGTTGATAATAAGATTAGCGGCATAGCTTTTGAGTTACTTGGTAAGGCAAAGGAGCTTGCTGCACCTCTTTCAGCACAGGTTACTGCAGTTCTCATCGGTTCAGACGTTAAGGGTCTTGCAGATGAGCTTGCTTCATACGGCGCTGACAGAGTTATCGTAGTTGATGATCCTGAGCTTAAGGAATACAGAACAGAGCCTTATGCTCACGCTCTTTCATCAGTAATTAACGAGTTCAAGCCCGAGATAGTTCTCGTAGGTGCTACAGCTATCGGACGTGACCTCGGCCCTACAGTTTCAGCAAGAGTTCAGACAGGACTTACAGCTGACTGTACAGTACTTGAGATTGGTGATTTCCCTCTTGTACCCGTACCCGGCAAGGAGAATGAGCAGCTTCACAATCAGCTCCTCATGACCCGTCCTGCATTCGGTGGTAACACAATCGCTACAATCGCATGCCCTTACAACAGACCTCAGATGGCTACTGTTCGTCCCGGTGTTATGCAGAAGATCGATCCCATCGCAGGGGCAAAGGCAGAGGTTGTTGATTACAATCCCGGATTCACACCTAACAACAAGTATGTCACAATCAAAGAGGTTGTTAAGGCTGTATCTGATATCAAGGATATCATGGATGCAAAGATCCTCGTATCCGGCGGACGTGGTGTAGGCTCTCCTGAGAACTTTAAGATCCTTGAGGACCTTGCAGCAGTTCTCGGCGGACAGGTTTCATGCTCACGTGCAGTTGTTGATTCAGGCTGGAAGCCCAAGGAACTCCAGGTTGGTCAGACAGGTAAGACAGTTCGTCCTAACGTTTACTTTGCAATCGGTATCTCAGGTGCCATTCAGCACGTAGCAGGTATGGAAGAGTCTGATATCATCGTTGCAATCAACAAGGATGAAGATGCTCCTATCTTTGATGTAGCTGACTACGGTGTAGTAGGCGACCTCAACAAGATCGTACCTGCTCTTACAGCAGCTATCAAAGAGGCACTTGCAAACAAGTAATTAAACAAATTTTGCGACGGTGACAGCATCAACGTTGCCCCAGCAATCAGTAAAACAGCATAAACGGGATACAGCTGACCCGGTTTAATGCTTAATATGTAAATAAAAAATACCGCTCTTCGCGAAATCGGAGAGCGGTATTTTTTTCAGGAAATTTCGCTACAAATTTAAAATGGTGTATAATAATACATATCAATTAAGGGGAGCAGACCTTTGAGTATACTTTTATTTTTGATCATAATTCTGTGCTTCATAGTAGGCATAGGTATATTAAATGAACGGATATTTCATCTTCAGAGCGATATCGCCCTCATCTTTTTCACACTTATAGTTTCCTTGGTCCTTCTGGGACTCAGATATTTATTCCCGACAGAAGAGATCATATCTTTTACTGACGGACTTGGGGATTTTGGATTTGAGGAATATTTAATGGACGGAGTCCTCTGCTTTATGCTCTTTGCGGGAGCTGGCAAGGTCAATATGGGCAAGTTCAGGCAGAACCTTCGCCCCATATGTCTGCTGGCACTTCTGACCACAGTCCTCTCATCATTTGCATACGGCGGAGCTTTTTACCTGATTGCAAGGCTGTTTAACATACCCATGGATATCTGGATGTGCATACTGCTGGGATGCGTGGTCAGTCCCACCGATCCCATTGCAGCCACAGGTATCCTTAATAAGATCGGACTATCAAAAAATGTATGCTCCGTTATTGAAAACGAATCTCTTTTTAATGACGGAACAGGTGTCACACTTTTCATATTTGTGAGATCGATAATCATAAAGAGCGGTGACGGCAACTTCTTTGTCCTTATGTTTAAGGAAATCTTCGGGGCGGTAGCCGTAGCCCTCATCGTATCGTTCCTGTTATTTAGGCTGATGAAACTGACCAGGGACCCTGTCAGATATATCCTGATATCTCTCCTTGATGTATCTGTGGTATATGTCGTCTGCGAGCACCTTGGATTCTCAGGTGTTATCGCATCGGTTGTCTGCGGTATGTATTTCTCATACTGCCTCGACAAGATGGAGAGGAGAGTCGCTGTTACGGACCCCAAGGAGTTTTATAAAGATTTCTGGGAGATACTTGAGAGCATATTAAATGCAGTGCTCTTCGTCATGATAGGTCTCCTTGTACTTGATATAAAGATCAGCAGTTATGCAGTGATCATCATACCCGCAGGTCTGATCATTCTCATACTCTCGAGAGCCCTCGGAGTATTTATCAGTACGGTTCTTACAGGCAGACGTATCCCCGGCAATTATAATATGAGGGAATTTGTGACTCTGATGACATGGTCAGCATTAAAGGGAGGTCTTTCCCTTGCACTTGCCATCAGTACAGCAGAGTATCTGCCGGAAGAAGTTTATGACATATTTATTACTGTCACATACGTGACCATATTCTTTACCGTGCTTGTACAGGGACTTACGGTTGGCAGGGTATATCTTGCACTTGAAAAGCACAAGGCAGAGAGACAGCTTAAGAAAAAGGATGGGATAAAAGCATGAAGATTATCATAGTAGGACTTGGCGAGACAGGTACGACGCTCCTTCGGGCACTGTCAGGAGACAATCACGATATCACAGTTATAGACAAGGACAAGTCGCTGATTAACCGTATCACTGATAAATACAGTGTCAGCGGTGTGGTAGGCAGCGGTGCTTCAAAAGAGACTCTGACAAAAGCAGGTGTTAACGGAGCAGATATATTTGTGGCACTCACTCATATTGATGAGATCAATCTCCTCTGCTGTATGCAGGCTAAAAAGTGCGGCGCAGGCAAGACAGTGGCGAGACTCCAGCTCCCCGACCTGGCAAATGATATGGAGAGTGTCAGAAAAGAATATGACATAGACTACATAGTCAGACCCCGCGTAGAGATAGCCGATGAGATCCACCGCAATATGGGACTCCCCGGATTTATCAAACTCGAGGGACTCTTTGGAGATGAGGTCATGATCATCGATATGTCCGTTATGCGCGATTCACCGCTAGCCGGCAGGACACTGATGGATATCAGAAAGAATGTGCGAAGCGATATCCTTGTAGGTACTGTCATAAGAAATGACAAGCTGTATATCCCTGACGGATCATTCACCATAGAGGAGGGCGACAGCCTGACCATATCGGTCCCCGGTGGAAATCTGAACGAGATCCTTGAAACCTTTGGCATTAGGAGAAAGTCGTCTGACAACGTCATGATGGTTGGCTGCGGTATAATCGGTGATTATCTTTGTGGCAAGTTTATAAAAGAGGGCAGGAAACTGACCATACTTGAAAATGACATAGACAGATGCCGCTCACTTATGGAGAAATATCCAACTGCCAATGTGGCATACTCAGAGGGAGAGATAACGGAAGTTCTTGAAGAAGAGGGAATTAACAAAACAGGTACTCTTATATCCCTTACATCAAGTGATGAGACCAACCTCGTCATCGCCATGTTTGCATGGTCAAGGAAAGTGCCGTCTGTCATTACCAGAGTTGACAAGCAGAGTCATGTGAGGCTTCTTCATAAAGTAAATATCGATATTACCGCATCACCTACGGAGCTGTCCGTCCACAGGATACTCCACTTTATCAGAAACAGTGAGAACAGGGCCGGTGGTTCATACAGAGGCTTTTACAGTGTGGCTGAGGGCAAGGCAGAGGTTATCGAGTTTACCGCAGATAAAAACTTTAAGCTTCTTAATATGCCCATTAAGAGCAAAGAATTTAAGATTAAGAAGAATGTACTGATATCAGGAATCATTAAAAACAACAATATGATCATCCCTTCCGGTGACTCGGTTATCGAGGAGGGAGACAGAGTGATCATTACGACAGGTGCAGACCGCAGGATCAGGTCTTTAGACGATATTTTATAAGACGGAGTATACTACAGGTTTACTTGACGCTTTATACATAATTTGGTATATTTTAAATCGGTTAAGCAAGGGGGCAGACATTTTGTTTGCCCTAATTTTGTTCTTATGGATATTTTATAAAAATCTTCTATAAAATAAAGAATATAAGTCAAAAATCTTTGCTTGACCCGGGAAATATTTTTAAAGAGGAGAAAATAATTATGAAAAAGAAAGTAATGGCAGTTTTATGCGCAGCATTCATGGCTTTTGGTCTTGTTGCATGTGGCGCAAATGAAGGAAACACAGACACAGCAAACACAGATGCGGCTGATGACACAGCTGCAGAGAGCACTATCGATATCTCAGGTGTTACTCTCATGAGCGACGGTGTCCTCACTGTTGGTGCAGAGGTTGGTTATCCTCCTTTTGAGGATTTCGCAGATGACGGAACCACACCTATCGGATTTGATGTTGATATCATCACAGCTGTAGCTGACAAACTCGGACTTGAAGTAAATATCATCAATACAGCATGGGACGGTATCTTTGCAGGTATCGGTGTTAACTATGATGTGGCATGCTCAGCTATCACCATCACACCTGAGCGTCAGGAGACAATGCTCTTCTCAACACCCTATATTAACAACTACCAGGCAGTAGTATTACTTGCAGATGATGATACGGAGATTACATCATTCAACGACCTTGACGGTATGTCTATCGCAGTTCAGAAGGAGACTACATCAGATATCCTCATGAGCGATTACAAGTCAACAGGTACAATCGATGTCCAGATCGTAGCCAACGAAAAGATCACAAGCTGCTTCACACAGCTCCAGAACGGTGAGATCGATGCGGTAGTAGTAGACAGCACTGTTGCAGACGGATATGTAAACAGCTCCGATGCATTCAAGATCGTATACAAGGATACAGAAGAGCCGGAGCAGTTTGGTATCGCTATCAGCGTTGACAATGAGGCGCTCCAGACAGCTATCAACGAGGCACTTGCAGAGCTCGAGGCAGAGGGCTTCATCCAGGAGACATACGATTACTGGTTTGGTTCAGTGACAGAATAATTTTTGCCGGCAACGGAGATCTTTATTAATGAAAAAATTTGATTTTAAGAAATATTCAAAGCAGATTATTACAGCTGCAGTCATAATAGTTATCTGTATCATATTTGCGGTATTAAAGCCTGCAAAGGATGAACTTTTATCCCGCACATCTCCTGCCATGCAGGAGATGATAGCGGCTGATGAAAACAGCACGAGAAAGCGGGTGACTGTTACATACAACGATCTGCTCGTCATCAATTATGTATCTCTCTCTTCATCAGGTGCAAACGTGATGAGCGAGAAATATGTAGGACTCCTCGGCAGTGTTTATTCTGCAGATGAGGGCGGTATGAAGGTTGTAGGCCAGATGGTCAACTATACATACCGTATGCTCGGTTGCGGAGAAAATCTTATGCACGGCGCAAAGCTGACGATTCTGCTTACGACGCTTACCGTAATATTCGGCGTGATGCTGGGTACGCTCCTTGCCCTTGGCAAGATCAGCAAGAATAAGATACTTGCAAAGATTTCGAGTGCATACATCTTTTTCTTCAGAGGTACGCCACTCCTTATCCAGCTCTTTGTGGTATATTTCACTGTACCCGGTATATGCGGATTTGCATGGAGGGATTTATTCCCTGCATCTGATGCGGAAGCTGTATATAAGGGTGCATTTACGGCAGCCCTTATCGCGTTTGCCTTAAACTCAGGTGCGTACTGCGCCGAGATAGTACGAAGCGCGATCCAGTCGATAGATAAAGGACAGTTCGAGGCATCCAAGGCTCTCGGTATGACATACGGTCAGACCATGACGAGGATCATTATCCCCCAGTCGGTAAGGCGTATGATACCGAATGTCAGCAACGAATTTATCATGATCTTAAAGGATGCTTCTATGGTATTTGCGATATCACTTATGGATATCACGACCATATCAAAGAATATCATGACATCGGAAGGATCGTATCTCGTATTCATTCCGGCCCTTGTGATATATCTTCTGATCACAGCATTCTTTGGTTATATATTTGACAAGATTGAGAAGAAATTCTCGGTCTATGAATAGGAGGTTACCGTGAGCGACAGTTATGAATATATTCTTAAAACAGAACATGTGAGCAAACGCTTCGGTTCTCTTGAAGTATTAAAAGATATCAACCTCGCTGTTAAAAAAGGTGAGGTAATCTGTATCATCGGTCCTAGCGGTGCCGGTAAATCGACTTTTTTAAGATCATTAAATCAGCTTGAAAAGATTACGAGTGGAAAGATTTTCATCAGGGATGAGCTCTTCCTCCATCGCGAAAACGATCATACGGTAGATAAGCTCCCTAAGGAAAAACAGCAGGAACTATTACTCGAGATGGGTATGGTATTCCAGCGCTTCAATCTCTTTCCTCACATGACGGTTTTGCAGAATGTATGCGAGGCCCCCGTGGTAGTCAAAAAGGAAAAGAAAGAACAGGTAGAGGTAAGAGCAAGGGAACTCCTTGAAAAGGTAGGTCTCTCGGAGAAGGCTGATGAGTACCCCAGCAGACTCTCGGGCGGACAGCAGCAGCGCGTGGCTATAGCAAGAGCCCTCGCCATGAACCCGGAGATAATGCTTTTCGATGAGCCTACATCAGCTCTTGATCCCGAGCTTGTAGGAGATGTCCTTAATGTTATGAAGGAATTGGCAGAGTCCGGTATGACCATGATATGTGTTACCCATGAGATGGGATTTGCCAGAGAGGTGGCTGACCGGGTGCTCTTTATGGCAGACGGCATTATAGCCGAGGAAGGCACTCCGGAAGAGATATTTACCAATCCTAAAGTCGAGAGGACCAGAAACTTCCTCAATGCGATCCTCGAGGCATAATTATCAGAGGTTTATATATGAATAAAACCATGAAATATTCCCTCATGTTGCTGCTCACTGCGGCAATATGGGGATTTGCTTTTGTAGCCCAGTCTGCCGGCGGAGATGCTGTCGGACCGTTTTCATTTAATTTCATAAGAAACATTATAGGTGCTGTAGTTCTGCTCCCTGTTATAGCTCTTCTTGATAAGCTCGGGTATGGTAAAAAACCTAAAAATAAAGAAGAAAAAAAGAAACTGTATATATCCGGAGCGCTGATAGGCGTAGTGCTGTTTCTTGCAACAAACCTCCAGCAGATAGGTATCACATACGGCCGCAGTGCGGGAAAGGCAGGATTTATCACAGCCTGCTATCTTGTCATGGTTCCTGTAATAGGACTTTTTCTCGGTAAAAAGACAGGACTCCATATATGGGTAGCTGTTGCCATAGCCATGTCCGGCATATATATGCTCAGCATGACAGGACCCGAAGGCCTTGAGTGGCCGGATATACTCCTGCTTCTCAGTGCCCTGTCATTTGCGGTTCAGATCATTATGATTGACCGTTTTGTGGCGGATACCGACGGTATCAGGCTGGCAGCCATAGAGTTTCTGGTATGCGGTATCCTGACGGCAGTACCGGCTTTTATATTTGAGCCGGATAAATGGTCAGGGGATACGGGTATGATGCTTGGAGCATTTTTAAATCCTGATGCATGGCTATCCATACTTTATGCAGGTATTTTCTCATGCGGCGTGGCATATACCCTCCAGATAGTAGGTCAGAAAAATCTTCAGCCTACCCTGGCATCTCTCCTTATGAGTTTTGAGTCGGTATTTTGCGTACTCGGCGGATGGATGCTCCTTGGAGAGCATCTCACCGGAAAGCAGGTAGCAGGGTGCATACTTGTATTTTTAGCTATCCTGCTGGCCCAGTTTGGGGAGCTGAAACCAAGGCCACAACTTTCATAAAAACATTGTTTTTATAGAATAAATTATATATAATTATGATATGTATGTAGATTATCCTCGAAAGGAGGTATGGTTATGCAGATAAATCCACTTAATAATGCGACAGAGATATACAGCGGTGCCCTCAATGCCAATGCGGTAAATGAGCAAAAGCATGATGTCAGCACCAGGATCAAAGAAGATAAAGACGACAGCCGAAAGAAAGTCGACTCCTTTGGCGGCGACAGTGCGTCCTTAAATATCAGTGAGAACAGCAAAGAGGCAGTATCGGCAGGAGGCCGTATCGTGCTTGCCACTGAGGATGGTATAGTCATCGAGAAAGAGAAAAATACCAGAGAAAAGGTTAAGGAAGAGATGGCTGCCGAAAAGGATTCTGACACAAAGGCAGCAGAGGATAAAGGCAAGGAACCGGTTAAGGACCTTACAGGATATACAGGCTCTCAGGTTGAGACTCTCTACAGAGA
>CADBFE010000042.1:0-20873 GCA_902793845.1 uncultured Lachnospiraceae bacterium
TAATCTTCAGTTCAGTGACCTGAAAGCATATGGTAATGCAATTGAAAATATTGAGGTATACGGATATTTCGGAATATCCCATATAGCATTTGCCTGTCCGGATGCAATGGTGTCGATAATAGCCGATTTCATCCTCTCTCTGGTGGAGATAGAGGTGGCTGTGGTGTACTGCGACAGACCTGACGGCATGAAATTCTCTGTAAGATCTGAGAGGGAAGATGTTAATTCAGGAGAGCTGGTAGCTAAGGCTCTGGAAGGTATAGGCACCGGTGGAGGTCATATGGCCATGGCAGGCGGTATGGTCCCTGTAGAGAACTATCCTGCGCTTGGAGACTACAGGGATAATGCCATTACAGAGCGTTTTGTGAGAGCGCTGGGAATAGAATTCTGATAAAATATCATATCTTTGCTTCAAAATAAGACCTGATTTTCCGGGTCTTATTTTTGTGCTTCAAATATTGGGATTTATTTACATAATGATTATCTGAGTATTTCGGTATTTTTTATTATCATTATTTCCGACTGATTTTAGTATTTTTTAGTATTAATATGAATCAGATAAAAGCAGTTTACGATAATTTTGTATTTTTAGAGGATGGCAGTATATGGCGGTTAACATAACAATATATTCACAATGATATGTTTGCTAAATTAAAGTGTGTCAAATATCTGTTTAGTTAACATAAATATCTAATATAAAAAAGGAAACTAACACACGATTTGACAAAATAAGAAAACACAGTAAATATATGGTTGTAATGTGCAAATGACCAATCTGGTCAATTGGAATAATATACATGATACGATATAAGAATGGTTTACATAATCACTTGACATTTATTTTCTAAAAGATATAAACAACCATTTGTTTGGTATGGTTACATAATTGCGAGGTTTACCATAATTTTTCAATCAGATAAATTGAATTAGTTTACATAACTAAAACAATAAATATATCAAAAACACAATAATCACCCATCGGGCCGGGAGAAACAGGAGAAAAAACACAAACATTTGTTCATGTTTTGGTTTACATATCTACCGGGAGAGAATATAATCAGAATCATGAGATTAAGGACCGTGTGAGAGTGGTCATATAATAAATGCGCTTTTTGATATATATCATAAGCGATAGCACTTTGCGATGGTAAAAAATGGAAAAGCCGGGGAAAAACGGAAACAATGAAATATTAATAAATCCCGGCAATAAGAAGACCGGGAAGAAGCAGATCGGAGATAACGGAGAATATACGATATATGTATCCGTCAGACAGCTTGTGGAATTTATATTAAGGTGCGGGGATATAGATAACCGGCATACCTCAGGTTCCGATACTGCCATGCAGGAGGGGACCAGACTCCACCGTCTGATCCAGAGGAGACAGGGGGAGAAGTATCATGCGGAAGTGCCCCTTAAATATACCTACACCACCGGCAGGTACAATATTATCATCGACGGACGGGCTGACGGAATCATAGAGGATGAAAAAGTCACCATCGATGAGATTAAATGCGTCCTTAAAGATCTTGATTATATAAAAGAGCCTAATCCCATTCATCTGGCCCAGGCTCTTTGTTATGCATATATATATCTTAAACAGCATTCTTTGGGTGACATTAGCGTCAGAATGAGCTATTGTCATATCGAGACAGAGCAGATGAAATATTTTGATTTTGATTTCTCTGCAGATGAAGTCATCAAATGGTTCGATAATCTTATGTCCAAATATATCATCTGGGCAGATTTTCAGTATGACTGGCATTTTACATCCATTAAGTCAATTGACGGACTGGAGTTTCCTTTTCCGTACAGAGAAGGTCAGCGGGACCTTGTCGTATACGGATATCAGACTATCCGTGAATCAAAAAAGATTTATATTCAGGCTCCTACCGGTGTAGGCAAGACGATTACGACAGTATTTCCTTCCGTAAAGGCAGTGGGCCAGGGCATGGCTAATAAGATTTTCTATCTGACTGCAAAGACGATCACCAGAACTGTTGCAGAGGATACTTACGAGATACTCCGCCGTGACGGCCTTAAATTCAAGACAGTCACCATCACTGCAAAAGAAAAAATATGTCCATGTGAAAAGGCAGAGTGCAATCCGGGTAAATGCGAGAGGGCAAAAGGCCATTATGACCGGGTAAATAAAGCACTGTATGAACTGATAACAGGGTATGATCGTATAGACAGAAATATCATAGAAGAAATAGCTGAAAAGTACATGGTCTGTCCGTTTGAGCTGTCTCTTGATGCAACTCTTTTCGCAGACGGCATTATCTGCGATTACAATTATGTATTTGACCCTCACGTCCAGCTTAAGAGATATTTCAGTGAAGGCATGTCAGGCGATTACATATTCCTGATAGACGAGGCCCATAATCTTGTGGACCGGGGCAGGGATATGTTCAGCGCAAAACTTTATAAAGAAGATTTCCTTGAAGTAAAGAGAGTATTAAATGATGCCATTCAGAAGCAGGCAGTCACAAAAGTGTATAAAAAGCCGTCCCTGGCAATGCGTCTTATAAAAGCACTGGAGCGGTGTAATAAAACCCTTCTTACATTAAAAAAGGAATGTGACGGTTGCAGGGAACTTAATGATATTGATATATTTGCGGGACTTGTATCGAGTCTTCATACTGTTATGGACCAGTTTCTCCAGGACGAGGATGACAGTGAGATCAGGCAGAAGGTTCTTGAATTTTATTTTGAGATATGCCACTTCCTTTTAATATATGAAAAGCTTGATAAGAATTATACGATTTACTCGGAGATAGAGGAGGATACCAGGGATAAAAGGTTTATGGTAAAGCTCTTGTGTGTCAATCCGAGAGAAAATCTAAAGGAAGCTATGTCAAAGGGGCGCAGCAGTATACTCTTTTCAGCTACATTCCTTCCTATACAGTATTACAAAAATCTGCTAGGCGGGGAAAAGACCGATTACGAGGTATATGCAAAGTCTGCTTTTGACAATAAAAAGAGAGGCCTCTTTATAGCCGGTGATGTGACGAGTAAATATACAAGGCGGAGCGATGCGGAGTTTCACAAGATCGCTGCATATATTTATGAAATCACAAAAGTAAAACCCGGCAATTATATGGCGTTTTTCCCGTCACATGCTTTCCTTGCAAAGGTATATGAACAGTTTGCCGGATCATTTATGGATGAAGATACGACGGACTGCATCGTTCAGGAAGAGTATATGAATGAAGAGATGCGTGAGAATTTTCTGGCATATTTTTCCGGTAAAGAACCGGAGCATGAACCTGGTATAAGCGGGCCGGTCAGGACAAGAAGGGGAGAGCCTCTAAAGCGGACCCTTATAGGATTTTGCGTACTCGGAGGCATATTTTCCGAGGGGATAGACTTAAAAAACGACAGTCTTATCGGTGCGATCGTAGTCGGAACGGGACTGCCCATGGTATGCAACGAGCGGGAACTGCTAAAGGATTTCTTTGATGATGAAAACAGTGACGGATTTGATTATGCGTACAGATATCCCGGTATGAACAAGGTGCTCCAGGCTGCAGGCCGTGTCATCCGTACCGCAGAGGACGTGGGTATAGTAGCACTCCTTGACGAGCGGTTTTTATACAATCAAAACAGCAGGCTGTTTCCAAGAGAGTGGGAGGATATCAGGGTGATAAACGCAGGAAATGTGTCAGATGAGATCAGGGGATTCTGGGATGGACATTCCTGAATAATTGGTTTTTAAACCCGTCGTATGATATAACAAGGATGTTTTATCGTAATTTTGAGGGAACAGCGAACCATGGATGGTGAGCGCCGAGAAATTATGATATAATCTTTCAGAAAAAAATCTGAAAAAGGGAGATAAAGAAAATGTGGGCTTATGAAAGTGTATTTTATCAGATTTATCCGCTTGGCTTTTGCGGAGCACCGTTTGAAAATGACGGAGTAGCACAGAGCAGGATCCTTAAGGTAAACGACTGGATTCCGCACATTAAAAAGCTGGGAGCTAATGCGATATATTTCTCGCCGGTATTTGAATCGGATACTCACGGTTACAATACAAGGGATTATACAAAGATAGATACAAGACTCGGTTCGAACGGGGATTTTGCAAAGGTATGCAAAAATCTCCATGATAACGGGATAAAGGTTGTTCTCGATGGCGTGTTCAATCATGTGGGCAGGGGATTCTGGGCTTTTCAGGATGTCCTTAAAAACAGGGAATCGTCGCCATATGTTAACTGGTTTGCCCGTATAGATTTCGGAGGCAACTCAAACTACAATGACGGACTCTGGTATGAAGGCTGGGAGGGCAATTATGACCTCGTCAAATTAAACCTTCATAATGAGGATGTTGTACAGCACATATTCCATGCCGTAGAGGGATGGATAAATGAGTTTGATATCGACGGCATCAGACTTGACGTGGCATACTGTCTCGATTACGGATTCTTACGCAGGCTCAGGGATTTCTGCGATTCAAAAAAGCAGGATTTCTTCCTTGTCGGAGAGGTGCTTCACGGTGAGTACGGCCGTATGCTTAATGAGATGAATATCCATTCAGTCACTAATTATCAGTGCTATAAGGGTATATATTCAGCATTTAACAGCTCAAACATGTTTGAGATAATCCATTCGATAAACAGGCTGTTTGAGAATCAGCCGTGGGCTGTTGCGAGGGATGCGCACCTCCTCTCATTCTGTGATAATCATGATGTATCAAGGATAGCAACCATTTTAAATGACAAAAGATGTCTGCCCCTTGTATATGCCCTTGTTTTTGGTATGCCGGGTATACCGTGTGTATATTACGGAAGTGAGTGGGGCGCAGAGGGAGACAAGAGCCATGGCGATCCGGCCCTCAGAGTCAGCTTTGACAAGCCCGAGTGGACTGATCTGACAGAATTTATCTCCAAACTTGCAGAGGCAAAGAAAAACAGCAATGCCCTTAACTACGGTGGTTTCAGGAGTGTGGTTCTCACCAACAAGCAGTGCATATTTGAGAGAAAGACTGATTCTGAGAGAGTGCTTGTGGCAATCAACATGGATGACAATCCTTACACGGCACACTTTGATGCAGGCTGTGGTATGGCAGTTGATCTCATCACAGGAGATAATCACGACTTTGGCGGAGGCAGCGAGCTTGCACCGTTTAGTGCACATTTCTGGAAGTGCGAGAGATAATTTATATTTATAGAAAAATGCGGTTTTTATTTTTGGAGGCAGCATGAAGGATCTGAACGAAATCAGACTTGAAATCAATGATATCGATAAAGAGATGGCGTCACTCTTTGAAAAGAGAATGAATGCCGTCAGGCAGATAGGCGAGTACAAGATGGCTCACGGACTCCCGATATTTGACGGAGCCAGGGAAAATGCAGTCATAGAGAGAAACTCGGCTTATATCACAAATGAAGAGTATAAACCTTTTTATGTGACTTTCCTGCAAAATACAATGGGTGTGTCGAGACAGTTCCAGAACAGGCTCTTTACGGGAGTCAAGGTGGCATACTCGGGAGTAGAGGGGGCTTTTGCCCATATTGCGGCCGGCAGGATATTCCCCGACAGCAAGCTTGTCTCATATAAGGGATTTGAAAAAGCGTACAGGGCAGTCGAGGACGGTGAGTGCGATCTGGCTGTGCTCCCCATAGAAAACAGTTTTGAGGGAGAAGTAGTACAGGTAACCGATCTTATGTACAGAGGCAGTCTGTATGTAAACGGTGTATACGATCTGCCTGTTGTACACAATCTCCTGGTTGTCCCCGGTGCCAGGGCAAAAGATATAAAGAAAGTAATCTCCCATCCCCAGGCCCTTGGTCAGTGTGCCAATTATATAAAAGAGCACGGGTACGAGGAAGTACAGGCATCAAATACAGCGGTTGCGGCAAAAACCGTCGCCGATAATAAGGATAAGTCTGTTGCAGCCATTGCAAGCAAAGAGACAGCAGAACTTTATGGCCTCAGTATCCTCGAGCAGGGTATTAATGACAGCAATACGAGGCAGGGATGATAATATCATTCTAATCTTTACTGTCAATAATGAAGCGGGAGCCCTTGCCAATGCGATCAATATCATCGGAAAGTTTGGCTTTAACATGAAGGTCCTCCGCTCAAGGCCCATAAAGGATGCGGACTGGGAGTATTATTTCTATGTGGAGCTTGAGGGCAATGAATGCAGTGATGAAGGCAGACAGATGCTTTCGGAGCTAAAGGATTACTGCCATGATTTAAAAATAGTCGGACATTATTCCGGGGAGAAAAAAATATGAAAAATACTTTCGGCAACAATGTGACATTCACCATATTCGGAGAGAGCCACGGCGAGGAGATAGGTGCAGTCATAGACGGCATGACTCCCGGAGTGACTGTGGATGAGGAATATATCGCATCCAGACTGGCTCTTCGCAGACCGTCAGGCAGGATATCCACAGCCAGAGTCGAGGAAGATAGATTCAGGATAGTCAGCGGCGTATTTAACGGCAGGGCGACCGGTACACCGATTACGATACTGATACCCAATACAAATACAAAGAGCGGTGACTATGCAAGGACGAGAGCACTTGCGAGACCTGGACATGCGGATTACACAGCCCATGTCAAATATAACGGATTTGAGGATTACAGGGGCGGCGGTCATTTCAGCGGACGCATCACAGCAGGTATCGTGGCTGCGGGTGCCATTGTAGAAGCGGCTCTTGCAAAAAAAGGTATAAAGATCGGTACTCATATAAAGAGATGTGCAGGCATAGACGATGCACAGTTTACTGATATAGAAAAGGGGATAGACAACCTCCATGACAAGATGTTTCCCGTGCTTGATGATGCAATGGGAGAGAAGATGCAGGAAGCCATACTGGCAGCAGCTTCTGACGGAGACAGCGTAGGCGGTATCCTCGAGACATATGTGACAGGTTTTCCGGCAGGCGTGGGAGAGCCCATGTTTGATTCGATAGAAAGTGAGCTTTCACATATTTTATTCTCCGTTCCCGCAGTCAAGGGTGTTGAGTTTGGCGCAGGATTCGGCTTTGCCGATTTAAGGGGCAGTCAGGCCAATGATCCCATGAGATATGAGGGCGATAAAGTAGTCACTCTTACAAATAATAACGGAGGCATAAACGGCGGTATATCAAACGGTATGCCCATACATTTTAAGTGCGTGGTCAAGCCGACTCCCTCAATATTTAAAAAGCAGGAAACCGTTGATTTCATAAGTAAAGAAAACGGTGAGCTTGAACTTCAGGGACGCCACGATCCGGCGATCATCCACAGAGCCCGCATAGTCATCGACTCGGTGACGGCAATGGTATTGATGGATATGCTGGCCGGAAGATATGGCGCAGATTATTTTGCGGAGGACTGATTTATGAAGATACTGGTACTGAACGGACCCAATATCAATATGCTGGGCGTCAGAGAACCCGGAATATACGGCAGTGATAATTATGAAAAACTCTGCGAAAATGTAAAATCATTTGCAAAAGAGAAAAACATAGAAGTCGAGATATACCAGTCAAATCATGAAGGCGATCTTGTTGATAAGATACAGGAGGCTTTCGGCAATACGGACGGTATAGTCTTTAATCCCGGAGCATATACTCATACGAGTATTGCCATCCTGGATGCGGTTAAATCCGTATCAATACCTTGCGTCGAGGTACATATCTCCAAGGTCGAGGAGAGGGAGGATTTCAGGCAGGTCAGCTATATCAGACATGCATGTTTTAAGACCATAACAGGTCACGGAATCGCCGGATATACAGAGGGTATGCAGGCCGTGATCGATCATCTGAATAAATAAAAGGTTTAAAAATAATGAGAGCAGTTATCAAACCCTCAAAAGCAAAAGGGATAATAACGGCACCTCCTTCAAAGAGCATGGCCCACCGCATGCTTATATGCGCAGGCCTGTCTGAGAAAGAGAGCGTCATAGAAAATATCGAGGAGAGCCAGGACATACTCGCGACACTTGACTGTCTCGAGGTACTCGGCGCTGAGTATAAATACGAAAATAACACAGTGACGATAAAGGGCCTGCCGTATGACAGGTTTAATCATTATGCCATACTGCCGTGCAGGGAGTGTGGATCGACACTTCGCTTTTTTATCCCCATATGCCTGTTAAAAGGTAAAGCATTTTCATTAAACGGAAGTGAGCGGCTCCTTAAACGTCCTCTTGATGTATATGAAAAACTCTGTGATGAGCGGGGGATGATCTTTTCAAATAACGGTGTATGCATCACTGTGAAGGGACCGCTTGAACCCGGGGACTACACCCTGGACGGCGGAGTATCCAGCCAGTTTATCAGCGGACTGTTGTTTGCCCTTCCGCTGCTTAATGGAGACAGCAGGATCAGACTGACCGGCAGGATCGAGAGCAGGTCGTATATCGACCTGACCGTATCTGCGTTAAAGCAGTTTGGCGTCATCGTATCATGGGAGGATGACAGGACCCTCTTTATAAAAGGCGGCCAGAAATACGGCGGTATGAATACAAGGGTTGAGGGCGATTATTCAAATGCAGCATTTCTCGATGCATTTAACCTCCTTGAAGGAGAAGTAGATGTCACGGGATTAAGCGATGATTCCCTTCAGGGAGACAGGGTTTATAAAGAGCATCTTGAGGCTCTTAAAAACGGTACACCAACCATATCCCTTGCGGATTGTCCGGATTTAGGACCTGTACTCTTTGCCCTGGCAGCAGCATTAAACGGTGCCACATTTACGGATACAGAGAGATTAAAGATAAAAGAGAGCGACAGGGTGGCTGCCATGGCGCAGGAACTGGCCAAATTCGGAGCAGAGGTTGTCGCAGATGAAAATAAAGTGACGATAAAGGGCGGAGGATTAAAAACACCAAATGAGGCTCTTAACGGACATAACGATCACCGTATAGTCATGGCCATGGCTGTACTGGCATCTGTTACAGGCGGAGAGATTACTGAGGCCGAGGCAGTCAGAAAGAGCTTTCCTGATTTTTTTGAAAGATTAAGAGATATCGGTATAAATGCCGTCACTACGGAGGAATAGAGATGCTGATTGAGAAAAACAAAAATGTGCTTATAGTCGGACTCGGGCTCATGGGAGGTTCGTACGCAAAAGGCCTTAAAAAACACGGTTTTCATGTATGCGGTATAGCGAGGCGTCAGGATCCCATAGACTTTGCCATAGCTCACGACATCATTGATGAAGGTTATGCATACACGGATACAGATGCAGTATCGAGAGCGGATATTCTGGTATTTGCCCTTTATCCAAAGGCTTTCATGGACTGGATAAATGAGTATCAGAAATATTTAAAGCCGGGAGCAGTTATTACCGATGTGACGGGTGTAAAGGAATGCGTTGTATATGATATCCAGAATATACTCCGTGATGATGTGGAATTCATAGCTGCCCATCCTATGTGCGGCAGGGAAGTATACGGCGTTGAAAACAGTGATGAGAGGATGTTTTACGGGGCCAATTATATTGTGGTCCCGACTGATAAGAATACTGATGATGCCATTGAAGTATGCAAGGATCTGGGCAGACTCCTTGGTGTAGGCAGGATATCGGTGCTCTCTCCTAAAGAGCATGACAAAATGATCGGTTTTGTATCCCAGTTGACCCATGTCATAGCAGTATCTCTTATGACATGCTCTGACAATACACACCTTGTTGATTATACGGGGGATTCTTTCAGGGATCTGACGAGGATCGCACGTATCAACGACACTATGTGGAGCGAGCTTTTTTCAATGAATAAAGAAGCTCTCACAGAGCAGATAGATGTCTTTATGAAGGAGCTTGGTTCTTTCAGAGAGATGATTGATAAAGGCGACATAGAAGGCATGAGAGCAAAGATGAGACTCTCAACAGAGCGCAGAGCCCTGTTTGATGATAAAAGGAGACCAAAGAAATGAATCTGGATTTTAAGAGAAAACTGGCTATCCCCATGGAAGTAAAGGAGATGTATCCACTCACAGGGGATATGGCAAAAATATTTGAGGAAAGAGACGCAGAGATCAAGAGTATCATGAGTGGCAAATCAGATAAGCTCATACTCATAATCGGTCCCTGCTCGGCAGACAGGGAAGATCCCGTAATCGATTACATCAGCCGGCTTGCAAAAGTACAGGAAAAGGTTAAAGACAAAATATTCATTATCCCCCGTATCTATACAAACAAGCCCCGTACTACGGGAGACGGATACAAGGGTATGCTCCATCAGCCCGATCCCAGCGAGAGTCCTGATATGTTCAAGGGACTGGTGGCCATCAGGGAACTCCACATGAGAGCAATCAAGGAGACGGGATTTACATGCGCCGACGAGATGCTTTATCCGGAGAATTATAAATATCTTGATGATGTTTTAGCTTACGTGGCAGTCGGAGCCAGAAGCGTGGAAAATCAGGAACACCGTCTGGTTGCATCGGGTATATCAGTACCTGTAGGTATGAAAAACCCAACAAGCGGATACCTGACAGTCATGATGAATTCAATCATGGCAGCTCAGCACAAGCATACATTCATATACAGGGGATGGGAGGTCTCATCGGAAGGCAATCCATACGCTCATGCAATTCTCCGCGGATTTACCAATAAGCACGGCGGTTCGATGCCAAACTATCACTATGAGGATCTTGAATTTGCCTGCAATATGTATGCCGAGAAAGGACTTGCAAACCCTTCTATCATCATAGATACCAATCACGCAAACTCGGGCAAGAATCCTTTTGAGCAGGATAGAATTGCAAAAGAAGTGCTCCACAGCTGCAGACACAACAGTGATATCAACAGGATGGTCAAGGGCTTCATGATAGAGAGCTATATTGAGGACGGATCCCAGAAAGTCGAGGAGGGCGTATACGGAAAATCCATAACAGATCCCTGCATCGGATGGGAGAAAACAGAACGTCTCATATACGATCTTGCAGACCTTAGATGATAAAAGATATATCATTTTTATTTACTGTTTATATTGCTTTGAGGCAATAAATTTAATAAAATAGTAGTGTGATAGGTAATGATTTTTTACCGGTCAAATAAATGTAAAGTGAGGGTTATTAAAATGGTAGAGGTATATCAGTGTCACACAGGCGCCAGCCTTAAAAAACTTTTTGAGAAAAATGATAAAAACAAGATGTTCATCCAGGTTGATGACTCTATGGGTGAGATCAGAATAAGCGGTAAAGCATATATTGCCAACGAAGAAGGTAAAAACGAGTACGTAGATCAGTTTGAGCATAAAGCAAAGGATATCATCAGCGTGTCAAAGGGCGAGTTTCAGGGAGGCGAGGCTCTTATACTCTTCCTAAAGATCGCATCCATGTATGGTTCAAAGAAGATTAAGATAATTGTGCCTAACCTTGGAGCAAATCTCAATAAGGCACTCGGCAATATTTCAAATTACGTTAAAGAAGTTTAATTAAAGAAAATGACTGATATCGCCCTTTGCCGCAATTCGGTAAAGGGCGTTTCTTATGTCATTTGGCTAATCATAAAAAGATTATTTTTAGGAGGATAATGATCCGTGAAAAAAGAACTTGCAAAGACCTATGATCCCAAAGGGATGGAGGACAGAATCTATCAGAACTGGCTTGATAAGAAATACTTTCATGCCGAGGTGGATCACTCAAAGACACCTTTTACAATCGTGATTCCACCGCCGAATATCACAGGTCAACTTCACATGGGCCATGCCCTTGATAATACGATGCAGGATATCCTGATCAGATACAAGCGTATGCAGGGATATAATGCACTCTGGCAGCCCGGTACGGACCATGCCTCTATCGCTACAGAGGTAAAGATTATTGAGACCCTCAAGAAGCAGGGCATCGATAAAAATGACCTTGGCAGAGAAAAGTTTTTGGAGCGTGCATGGGACTGGAAAAAGGAATACGGCGGACGTATTATCTCCCAGTTAAAGAAAATGGGTTCAAGCTGCGACTGGGACAGAGAGCGCTTTACCATGGACGAGGGATGCAATAAAGCTGTTACTGAAGTATTCGTAAAGATGCATGAGAAAGGCTGGATATACAAGGGCAGCCGTATCATCAACTGGTGTCCTGTATGTAATACATCCATCTCTGATGCAGAGGTTGAATACGAGGAGCAGGCAGGTCATTTCTGGCATATCAAATATCCTCTCGTTGATGAAAACGGTCAGCCTTCAAAGACCGAGTTTCTTGAATTTGCAACGACACGTCCGGAGACCATGCTCGGTGATACAGCAGTAGCCGTTAATCCCAAAGATGAGAGATACACATATCTCCACGGCAGGAGTCTCTGGCTGCCCATAGTAAACAAGGTTATACCCGTAGTTGAGGATGACTACGTAGATATGGAATTCGGTACCGGTGTAGTTAAGATCACACCCGGCCATGACCCTAACGACTTTGAGGTAGGTAAGCGTCATAATCTCCCTGTTATCAATGTGCTTAACGATGATGCCACGATCAATGAAAACGGCGGCAAGTACGCCGGACTCGACAGATACGAGGCGAGAGAAAAGATAGTTGAGGAGCTTAAATCACTTGGACTCCTTGTAAAGATTGAGGATTATTCTCACAATGTCGGAACCCACGACCGCTGCCATACAACCATAGAGCCTATGGTAAAGCAGCAGTGGTTTGTAAAGATGGACGAGCTCATCAAACCTGCCGTTGAAGCGGTAAAAAGCGGTGAGATAGAGCTTATCCCCAAGCGAATGGAAAAGACATATTTTAACTGGACAGACAATATCCGTGACTGGTGTATATCCCGTCAGCTCTGGTGGGGACACAGGATCCCGGCATATTACTGTCAGGATTGCCAAGAGACAGTTGTAGCTGCCGAGGCTCCCACTGTATGTCCAAAGTGTGGCAAGAATCATTTTGAGCAGGATCCCGATACCCTCGATACATGGTTTTCATCTGCGCTCTGGCCTTTTGAGACACTTGGATGGCCCGAGATGACTGAGGATCTTAAATATTTCTATCCTACAGATGTACTTGTAACCGGATATGACATCATATTCTTCTGGGTTATCCGTATGATATTCTCAGGATATGAGCAGATGAAGGAAAAACCTTTTAAGACTGTTCTTTTCCACGGACTCGTAAGAGACGATCAGGGACGCAAGATGAGCAAGTCCCTTGGCAACGGTATCGATCCCCTTGAGATTATAGACAAGTACGGCGCCGATGCACTCCGGCTCACTCTTATCACAGGTAATGCACCCGGCAATGATATGCGTTTCTACATGTCGAGAGTCGAGGCCAGCAGAAACTTTGCCAACAAGATCTGGAATGCATCAAGATTTATCATGATGAACATGCCTGAGGAAGGCGTAAAGGTTAATAGTCCAAAACTTGAGCCGGTTGATAAATGGATCATCTCAAAGCTTAATACTCTTGTAAAAGATGTGACAGACAACATGGATTCCTTTGAACTCGGTATCGCAGTTCAGAAGGTTTATGATTTCATCTGGGATGAATTCTGTGACTGGTATATCGAGATGGTAAAGCCCCGTCTCTATAACAGTGAAGATGCAGACAGCAAGGATGCGGCGCTCTGGACACTTAAGACAGTCCTCATAGATGCACTTAAACTACTTCATCCCTATATGCCGTTTATCACAGAGGAGATCTTTGATACACTCCAGGATGAGGAAGAGTCGATCATGATCTCAAAGTGGCCTGAGTATACGGATGCGAGAGCATTTGCAAAAGAGGAGAAAGAGATCGAGATCATCAAGGAAGCCGTAAGGGGCATCAGAAATGTGAGAACAGAGATGAACGTGGCTCCTTCAAGAAAGGCTCAGGTATTTGTAGTCAGCGATAAGGAAGATATCATCAGAGCGTTTAACGAGGGCAGCATATTCTTTAAATCCCTTGCAGGTGCATCGGAGATAAGCATTCAGAAGGACAAGACAGGCATAGCTGATGATGCCGTATCGGTTGTGATCGCCGATGCTACTCTCTATATGCCATTTGCGGAGCTTGTCGATATCTCCGCAGAGCTTGAGAGATTAAAGAAAGAGGAGAAACGTCTTGAGGGCGAGCTTGCCAGAGTAAACGGCATGCTCTCAAATGAGAAGTTCGTATCAAAGGCGCCTCAGGCAAAGATAGATGAGGAGAAAGCAAAACTTGAGAAGTATACCCAGATGATGGCTCAGGTTAAGGAGAGAATAGCTTCTCTTTCATAAGATGCTTTCTGAATAAAATATAAAAAATGTTTCAATAATATTTCACTCATGATTTATTGATTTTGAATACCATATTATTTAGAATTAATTTTTGTGGGAGATTGATTAGTTATGATTAATTTTGAAGAAGAGCTTAAGAGATTTTTCCCGAGCCTTGAGATAGAGGATTCCGAGGAAGCAATCTACAGGCAGGATATGACAGATGCCGCTGATCTCCTCCTTGGCGTTATCAGGGAAGATTATGCAGGCTACAGCGAAACACCGACTGAGTAGGAGACCGGGCCCGGATGATTTGTTTCAGATGTGGTGCACCGTTATCCGAGAGTGACTTTTGTAATGCGTGCGGAGTAGATGTACGCAGATACAAAAAGATCGTATATGCGGCAAACAGCTGCTACAATGACGGTCTCGAGCGGGCGTGCGTGAGAGATCTGTCAGGTGCGGAGCACAGCCTAAAGCAATGTTTAAAATTAAATAAAAATCATATTGAGGCGAGAAACCTTCTCGGCCTGGTTTACTTTGAGACAGGCGAGACGGCAGCAGCCCTTACCCAGTGGGTTATCAGTAAAAATATCAGTGGGACAAACAATCTTGCTGATGAATATATTGACAGATTTCAGTCCAACCAGAGCCGTGTTGAGACTATGTCCACCACGCTTAAGAAGTTTAACAAGGGACTGGAGCTGGCACAGGGTGGCAGTTTTGACCTCTCGATCATACAGCTTCGAAAGGTCCTCAGTATGAATCCGAAGTATGTTCAGGCTCACAACCTTTTGGCACTCCTTTATTTTGAGAGAGGAGATTTTGAGAAGGCGAGACGTGAGATAGACAGGACCCTCGATATCGACAGAGGCAATATCACAGCTCTCAGATATCTGAATGAGGTAAATGCCCACCTTGGCATACCTGATGATAAAAACAGCAAGGGTATCAGGATATTTGACAACCCTTCGGCCCAGGTTATAAGGAGCGGAAACGAGACACTGATCCAGCCTCTTAACGACAGGGAGCCGCTGGGACTCGGAGCATTCATCCAGATAGGACTCGGTGTTTTGATCGGTCTGGCTATCACATATTTCCTCGTGGTACCGGCAAAGGAGAGAGCAGCCCAGGAGGCAGCCAATGCTGAGCTTTATGCATACGGTGAGACCATTGATGAGAAGAATGCGACGATTTCGGAACTTGAGAGCAGGGTGTCTGCACTTGAGCAGAACAATATCACACTCTCGGATTCACTGGCTCAGTATGAGGGATCAAACGGAGCAGTCGATGCCAATAATTATCTGATATCGGCAGCCATGGCATACATCGATCCCAATCAGGATGCGACCCAGGTGTCTGAGTATCTCGAACTCATCGGAGATGATTATGTGGAGACAAGCAGTTCGTATGAGTTCAAAGAACTTTATACGTACCTCCTTAATGATATAGGTGATTCGGTAGCCCAGAACTACTATGACACGGGACTGTCATACTTTAACAACGGTGATTATACGCTGGCTATCTCATACCTCAGCAAGGCTTATATGTACAATGCCAACAATGATAATGCCCTTTATTATCTGGCTATGTCATATTATGAGAGCGGTGATATCAGTACGGCTACGGACAAGTTAAATACACTGATTGAATCGTTCCCTACAAGTTCTCTTGTGGATAAAGCAAGACAAAGACTTGATGAAATGAGTTATTGAGGATAAAATAGAAGTATCGGTATTTCGGAATTATGAGAAAGGGTATACAGGAGGATATATTTCAATGGCAATGATGAAAGTAAAAAAGGATGACGGCATGTCACTTGTCGGAAAGATAATCACGATAATCTTTATCATCCTTCTTGCAGCCGCAATTTATTATTTCGTAACACTTTTTAAGGGTGTTGAGATTACACCGGTTAATCTGGCAGGTGAGTGGAAACAGGCAGGCAATCCTACATGGTTTATCTCATTTACTGCGGATGGTAATCCGGAAGAGGGATATGACGGAACAGCTCATTCATATTATCAGTCTGCCACCGGTGAAATTACTCAGGATAAGAACTATACATACTATCTCCTGGAAAATGAAAACGGAGTTATGGTGCTTCACCTCATAGAGAAATCTACAAAGAAAGAGGAAGAGATCAAGATCACAAAACTGAGCCGTGCGGAAATCTCGGTCATCAGAAACGGATCGAAGTTTGAGACCATCACGAAGTGCAATATATTCTAGCTAATGGTTTGAGATAAAAAATAACACCCTCTGTGCATTGTGCTCGCACTTAGCGCAGAGGGTGTTATTTTTTATCTTTCGTAAACTTAAATAAAACGAATGATCAGCTCACATATCAGAACGGTGATACTTGCCCCCGAAGCTACAAACAGGAGGCTCTTACCTCTAAACGCAAGGAACGAAGCCACGATAAATCCTGTGATGCCGCTTATCATATTGTCCGTTGAACTGATGATGGCAGGGAATGTCATGACCGACAGCGTTACATACGGGACATAATATAAAAACGACCGTATGGTTTTGTTTTTGATCTCCTTTCGGAGCAGGACTATCGGGAGCATACGGATAAGGTATGTCACAACAGCCATTACCAGTATATAGATCAGTATCCTTGGCATTATGCCTGCCCTCCTTCCCGGTCAGGTGTCTCATTATCTTCATCCGAAATGGGAAACAGCACAGCAAATATAAAGGATATGATAAGAGTCAGTATGATCACTCTGTTGCCTGCCGATATTTCCTTAAGGACAGGGGTTACGGAAAATACAAAACTCGTTATCATTGCGATTATCACTGCGCCGGCTACAGATTTATCGGTTTTTGCAGGAGGTATGATTATCGCGAGAAACATACCGTAAAGAGCTATGCTGAGGGCACTGACGATGAGACCCGGCAGTATGTTGCCGCATATTACACCGAGGCCTGTGCCAATGGTCCAGCCCGGGATCGCTACCAGCATGGCACCAAGAGTATAGACCGGATGATAACTTTTCTGTCCTATTGATATGCCGAATATCTCGTCGGTGATACCAAATGACATCAGGAGTCTGGTGCCAAGTTTTGTATCCCCGGGGATTTTTTGCGACAGGGAACAGCTCATGAGCATATATCTTAAATTGATGATCAGCTGGGACAGTGCCAGCTCTCCCATACCGCCTGATACAGCAATTATACCTATGGCTGCAAACTGTCCTGCGCTTGTCACATTGAGCAGACTCATGAGTGAAGCATAAAAAGCATTAATGCCTGCATTTTTGGCCTGAATACCCAGGGAGAAGGCTACCGCCAGATATCCGAGGGCGATCGGAATGCCGTCTTTTATTCCGTTTTTTAAATAAGTGATTCGCTCTGTTTTGTTCATAACACCAATGTATTATAACACTTAATTGCGATTGTAAAAGAGCGAAAAGTATGATAATATTTAATATATATTTTTTCGGGAGGGTCACTTGCATGAATAATGAATTCAGCAAAGAGGAAATCAATACATTACTTGATGCTCTTACAAAGGGCGAGATAGATGATGTCGGACTCAGATCATCAGGCATGTCTAATCAGATAATGAAGCAGAAAGATATTGACATGCTCATAGCGATGATTCAGGAGCTTCAGCAGTATCATGCGATAGGTACTCCTGAGGAATGTGCCGAGTACAAGAAAAAGGCACTTGGTCTGTAATATTACTCATATGTAATGGTTGTTGGACCGGTATCCGCAAGGTGCCGGTCTTTTGTATGCATATATGTCCAGAAAAACAAGAGAATCGATAATACTCCAGGGAAGTATACTTGCTTTTGCCGGTATTATCTCAAAAATTATAGGATTTTTATACCGCATCCCCATGGCAAACATTATGGGGAACAATGGCAACGGCTTATATTCCGTGGCGTTCGGTATATATAATGTTGCCCTGACTCTGTCATCGTACTCGATGCCCCTAGCGGTATCCAAACTGATGAGTGCCAGGATTGCGGAGGGCAGGTACAAGGACGCCCACAGAATATTTACAAGAGCAGTCCTCTTTGCCACCGTTACCGGACTGATAGCAGCCTTTGCCATGTTTTTCGGTGCAGAGGGACTGTCAGTTGTCTATAAGAGGCCCGGCCTTGAACGTCCTGTACGGGTACTGGCACCTACCGTATTTGTGGTTGCCATCCTCGGTACACTGAGGGGATATTTTCAGGGGCATAAAAATATGGTGCCGACGGCATTGTCCCAGGTGATCGAGCAGATAGTAAATGCAGTTGTCTCTGTAGTTGCATCTTACGGATTTGTAAGCGCATTTGCGGGAGAGAAAGATGTGGCATCATACGGAGCCATGGGTGGTACCCTCGGAACTCTCACCGGTGCATATGCCGCCCTCTTAATATTCGTAGGACTGTTTATCATCCGCAAGAAATCTATCAGCGCGGAGATGAAGAAAGATGATGAGATTACGGAAGACAACAGACTCATATATAAATGTATTCTGCTGACCGTGATACCCGTCATAGTCAGCCAGACTATTTTCCAGTTTGGATATACCCTTGATGATCTCCTTTATGGCAATATTATGAGCGCAAGAGGCGTTAACGATTATGAAGCTACATGTATGCAGGGGATATTCAATACCCAGTACAATCAGCTGATAAACCTGCCGGTAGCTGTAGCGACTGCCATGGCGAGCGCAATGCTCCCGAGCATTGTAGCCCACTTTACTGTAGGCGAGATGGAGACGGTAAGGAGAAAAACAGGACTCGTATTCAGGATCAACATGATGATATCGATCCCGTCATTTATAGGACTCACAGCCCTTGCGGATCCCATAATGAGTGTACTGTTCCCGGGACTAAAGGAGTATCATGAACTCGCAGTTGCGCTCCTTTCATTCGGAGGTATTGCAATTGTATTTTATTCTCTTTCAGCCCTTTCGACATCGGTGCTGCAGGGCTGCGACAGGATGAGCATTCCTGTTGTTCACTCAGGGATATCGCTTTTGATCCACGGAGTGATAGTAGGATGCCTTTTATCATTTACGAATCTCGGGGTATACGCTCTGATTATCGGTAATGTAACCTTTCCACTCGTTGTGTGTAAACTCAATCTGACGGCGATCAGAAATCTTATAGGTTTTATGCCGGATTATCACCAGGTACTGACGATCCCTTTTGTATCCGCAGCAATCATGGGTCCGGCCGCATATTATGTGTATAAGGGCCTTATGCATATTTTCGGATCCGGAGAAAAGATTTATATGATAATCAGTCTCGTCGGAGCCATCATTGCGGGCGGCGGAGTGTACGTGATCATGCTGATACTGTTTAAGGCATTTACAAAGAAAGAACTGAAGATGATACCGATTATCAGAAAGTTTGTAAAATAATAAATATGAATTAACAGATTTTGGAGAAAAATTATGTATGATGGTATAATATTTGATATTGACGGAACTATATGGGATGCAACAGGTACAGTCGAGGATGCCTGGAATGATGCGTTTTCGGACCTTGGTTATGAGAGACGTACTACGGCAGACGAACTGAAAAAACTGTTTGGACTGCCTATGAATGAGATCTTCAGGAGTCTCATTCCCGGGGCTACCGACGAGGAGATATCTGCATTTGACAAGGTGTGCACAAAGCATGAGTTTGCATATCTTGAAAAAAAGGGCGGAGCTGTGTATCCGGGTATGAAAGAAACCATAGAGAAGTTGTCAGAGAATCATACCATAGCAATAGTCAGCAACTGCCAGAGCGGTTATATAGAACTGGTTATGAGAGTCACCGGCATAGAACAGTATATTAAAGATCATCTGTGCCCCGGAGATTCGGGGCTGTTAAAGGCTGATAATATCAGGATCATCGCAGACAGACTGCATATGATGAATCCTGTTTATGTAGGAGATATAGCTAAAGACGAGATCGCTGCCCGTCAGGCAGGCTGTGCATTTATTCATGCAGCTTTCGGTTTCGGAGAGGGCATAAATCCCGACTATACGATCAATTCTTTTCCGGAGCTTTTGGATATTCCGGAGATTTAGGAGATTATTTTTTATCGATGAGATACGCTAAAACAAGAGAAGCTGTATTTGTAAAGCGCCCAAACCGTTTTGTCGCCGTAGTGGAGATAGACGGCGTGGAAGAGACGGTGCATGTAAACAATACAGGTCGGTGTGAGGAACTGCTTGTGCCGGGATGCCGGGTCATCCTGTCCGAGTCAGGCAATGAAAAGAGAAAAACCAAATATGATCTTGTGGCCGTGTATAAGGATAAAATCGGTATAGTTAATATCGATTCTCTTGCACCTAACGTGGTTATTAAAGAATGGCTTGAGAGGGGCAATGAATATTTTCCATCAATAGATTATCTTAAGCCTGAGTGTAATTATGACAAGTCCCGTTTTGATTTTTATATGGAGACTGAGGACCGCAGGATTTTTCTTGAGGCTAAGGGTTGCACGCTTGAAAGGTATTTTACAGGATATTTTCCCGACGCTCCCACAGAGCGGGGTACAAAGCATTTAAGAGAGCTGATAGAGGCTGTCTCTGACGGATATGACTGTTATCTGGCATTTGTGATACAGATGGGAAGCGTATCTGTGGTACTGCCAAATTCTGAGACTGATCCGGCTTTCAGGGATGCACTTGTGGATGCGGTCAGGGCAGGCGTTAAAGTGATATTTGCCATGTGCGATGTCACGGAAAATGAGATAAATATCAGGGAAGCCCGTATGATATCAAATCTGTAACGGCGGTGATAA
>CADBFE010000042.1:20914-31075 GCA_902793845.1 uncultured Lachnospiraceae bacterium
TTCAAACAGAAATTGGTGCGATTTGAAAGACGCTTCGCGTGCGCACCAATTTCCCGACTCAGCAAAATTACATGTGTAATTTTGCTTCGCGGAGGTAAATTATGAGAGAAATGGAATTTAAGATGGAGAGGACGGGCCTGCTTAATGTGGGAGATAAAGTTACCGTCACGGAAGGTGTCCTCCCGTCCAGCTATTATTATACGATCGATCCGGCACTTGCCATGTCGGGCAATTTTCCCCAGAGCGAGAGACTCTCATCCACAGAAGGGACTGTGGTCGATATCAAGGAGACGCCCAGAGGATTTTATGTAACGGCTTCATTTAATGAGTAATATAAATCGAAAGAGAGGATAAATATCATGTTAAAAACAATCAGCACAAAATCTGCACCTGCAGCAATCGGACCTTATTCACAGGGCATCATCGCCGGCGGATTTTTATTTGCATCAGGTCAGATACCCATCAATCCCGCAACAGGCGCTGTTGAGGCAGTAGGGATTGAGGCCCAGGCAAAGCAGGCAATTGAAAATGTGGGAGCTATCCTTAAGGAAGCGGGAACTGATTATGCAAATGTGGTTAAGACAACATGCTTCCTTGCCGATATGGGAGATTTCGCCGCATTTAACGGTGTGTATGAGAAGTATTTTGTAAACAAGCCTGCGAGAAGCTGTGTAGCCGTAAAACAGCTCCCCAAGGATGTCCTTTGTGAAGTGGAAGTAATTGCTGCTGTTACGGAGTAATTTATGGATGTAATAATTTATATTATTGTATTCCTTGTGTTTATGAATATCATAGGATTTGCGTCTATGGGGATTGACAAGTACAAGTCAGTTCACAGGCAGTGGCGTATACCGGAGAGGACCCTCTTTGTCATCGCCATTTTCGGAGGGAGTCTCGGCTCCACGATAGGCATGTATGTATTTCATCATAAGACAAAACACTGGTATTTTTCATACGGCATGCCGGCCATACTCCTGATCCAGATCCTCCTGGCAGCATTTCTGATAGGCTCGGGAAACATCAAAATAATGTAATGTCATAGTGTTTTCAAATACGCAAGATATGTGTTAAAATAATAAAGTATGTCCTGATATCGGGAAATACTTTATTATTTTATTTTATGATTACGGAGTTTTGAATGGAAGGCGTTGAAATTCGCGAAATGCGACCTGAAGATTATGACGGAGTGTATGCTCTCTGGATGACCATTAAGGGTTTTGGTATCAGGAGCGTGGATGACTCAAGGGAAGGTGTTACGAGATTTTTAAAGCGCAATCCTACGACCAGTGTGGTGGCACTCCTCGGAGATAAAGTCATAGGAGGCATACTCTGTGGTCATGACGGAAGAAGAGGATGCCTGTATCATGTATGCGTGGCAAAGGAATACAGGAGACAGGGCATAGGCAAAGCCATGGTTGTGAGAGCCATGAATGCATTAAAGAGTGAACATATAAACAAGGTCTCCCTGATCGCATTTACAAAGAATGATATCGGCAATGCATTCTGGAATTGCATGGGATGGACGAGACGTCTTGACCTTAATTATTATGATTTCACATTAAACGAAGAAAATATTACTACATTTATTCAGGAAGCACCTGAAGTGTAGACAAGGAGAGATAAATGAGCAGTATTAAAGTGGTAGAGGGCGGAGTGACCGTCCCAAAAGGATTTTATGCTTCATCGGTTTCGGCAGAGATAAAATACAAAAACCGTGAGGATATGGCACTTGTTTATTCTGAAGAGAAATGTGTGAGTGCCGGTGTATATACATCCAATGTTGTAAAGGCAGCCCCAGTTATCTGGGACAAAAATATTACTGACACAGATACAAAAGTAAGGGCTGTTGTGATCAATTCAGGTATAGCAAATGCATGTACCGGTGAAAAAGGTCTTGAGATATGTAAAAAGACAGGCGAGGCCGTGGCAGGTATCACAGGTGATACTCCTGAGAGTATCCTGGTGGCATCGACAGGTGTGATCGGTATGCAGATCCCCGTAGACAGGATCACAAAAGGTGCGGTAAAACTTGTAGAGACAAAGGATTCATCAGTGGCTGCCGGTACCAGAGCGTCAAAAGCAATCATGACTACAGATACAGTCAACAAAGAAATCGCAACGGAGTTTACCGTAGGAGGAAAGACTGCTCACATGGGCGCCATGACAAAGGGAGCCGGAATGATCCACCCCAATATGTGTACAATGCTCTGTTTTGTCACAACAGATGCAGCCATAGATAAGGGACTTATGCAGGAAGCACTTAGTGAGATCGTAAAGGATACCTTCAACATGATCTCCGTGGACGGAGATACATCGACAAATGACACACTGGTAATCCTCTCAAACGGTCTTGCAGGCAATGATATCATCACTGAAAAGAATGATGATTATAATGCGTTTAAAGAAAATCTTTTCTATATATGCCGTGATCTGGCCATGCGTATGGCAGGAGACGGAGAGGGCGCCACAGCACTCTTTGAGGCGCAGGTAAAAAATGCAAAGACTAAAGAAGATGCAAAGCTTATGGCAAGATCTGTCGTGAGCTCGAGCCTCTCAAAGGCAGCAATCTTTGGACATGATGCAAACTTTGGCAGATTCCTCTGTGCCATGGGATATTCCGGAGCAGACTTTGACCAGAATGATGTTGAGCTGACATTTGTCAGTGACAGAGGTCAGATGAAAGTATTTGATCACGGAGAACCCCTTGCCCTTGATGAAGAGAAAGCCACAGACATCCTCTCATCAAAGAAGGTGACCATCCTCATAAACATGAATGAAGGCTCCGAGGAAGCTACTGCATGGGGATGCGATTTAAGCTACGATTATGTAAAGATAAATGCGGATTACCGCTCATAATATAAAGCATTATACGGGAGAAATGAAAATGACAAACGAAGAGATGGAAAAACTACAGGCAAAAGCAAATGTCCTCATTGAAGCTTTACCATATATTCAGAGATTTAACAGAAAAATAATAGTTGTAAAGTATGGCGGAAGTGCCATGGCAGATCCGGAACTTCAGAGAAATGTCATTAAAGATGTAACACTGCTTAAACTGGTTGGATTCAAGCCGATCATTGTACACGGCGGTGGCAAGGAAATCTCAAGCTGGGTAAAGAAAGTAGGCAAGGAATCAAACTTTATAAACGGACTGCGTGTGACTGATGCGGAGACCATGGAAATAGCAGAGATGGTTCTTAACAAGGTCAATAAGAGACTTGTGACCATGGTTCAGGAGCTTGGTGTAAAGGCTGTGGGAATCAGTGGCAAGGACGGCGGCCTGTTAAAGGTTGACAAGAAATATTCGGATGGCCAGGATATAGGATTTGTCGGAGATATCAGAGAGGTTGATTCAAAGATATTATATGATCTCCTTGAGAATGATTTCCTCCCTATCGTGGCTCCCATAGGTCTTGATGATAATTATGATACATACAATATCAATGCAGACAATGCTGCATGTGCGATCGCAAAAGCGGTAGGGGCAGACAAACTTGTATTCCTGACTGATATTGAGGGACTCTACAGAGATATCAATGATAAGTCAAGCTTTATATCGAGACTCACAGCCTCAGAGGCAGATGAACTCATTGACAGCGGTATAATCGGAGGCGGTATGCTGCCAAAACTTGGCAACTGTACGGATGCCATTAAGAACGGCGTCAGCAGAGTGCATATCCTCGACGGAAGAGTGCTTCACTGCCTGCTCCTTGAGATATTTACAAAACAGGGCATTGGCACAGCAATCATTTCAGATGATGATGAACATGCGGGACTTGACAGTTAATCATAACAATCGGAGATAAAAAAATGAGCATGACAATGAATGAATATATAGAAGAGGCGGAGAAGGATCTTCTCCATACATACAACCGTTTCCCGATAGTTTTCGACAGGGGAGAGGGTGTATATCTTTACGACCTTGACGGAAAGAAATACCTTGATTATGTGGCCGGAATAGGAGTATTTGCTCTCGGATACGGCAATAAAGAGTATAATGACGCGGTTAAAGCCCAGGTCGACAAGATACTCCATACTTCAAACTACTATTACAATGTGCCTGCCATCGAGGCTGCAAAGCTTATAAAGAAATACAGTGGCATGGACCGGGTGTTTTTTACAAACAGCGGAGCAGAGGCAATTGAGGGTGCAATCAAGACTGTACGTAAATATGCTTATCTTAAGGACGGAAAAACGGATCATGAGATAATTGCGATGGAGCATTCATTCCACGGACGTACAATGGGAGCTCTCTCAATCACCGGTACAGAAAAGTACAGAGCACCTTTTGAGCCCGGCATAGGCAATATCAGATTTGCAAAGCATAATGATATAGATAGTGTAAAGTCGCTCATAAATGACAGGACATGCGCGATCATTACAGAGACCATTCAGGGAGAGGGAGGTATCCATCCTTCCGATAAAGCATTCCTTGAGGAGCTTAGAAAAATCTGTGATGAGAAGGATATCCTCCTCGTTTTTGATGAGATCCAGTGTGGTATGGGCCGTTCCGGAGAGATGTTTGCATGGCAGGGATACGGTGTAAAGCCGGATGTCATGACCAGCGCAAAAGCACTGGGATGCGGTGTGCCCGTCGGAGCATTTATGATGACTGAAAAAGTCGGACAAAACTCTCTCGTAGCGGGAGACCACGGAACCACATACGGCGGCAACCCGCTTGGCGGAGCAGCTATCTGCGCAGTATTTGAGCAGTATGAAAAACTCGGTGTCCTTGATAATGTAAAGGAAGTATCAAAATATCTCTACGAAAAACTCGATGAGTTAACAGCAAAGCACAGTCAGATCATCGATCACAGAGGTGTAGGATTTATTCAGGGACTTGAGTTTAACTGTCCTGTAGGAGATATAATAAATAAGGCTCTTGCAGACGGTCTCGTACTTATAAATGCAGGTACAAATGTTATCCGTATTATGCCTCCTCTTGTGATTAAAAAAGAGCATGTGGATGAGATGATAACAATACTCGATAAAGTGCTTTCATAAACGTATTGGATTTTAAATATGAGTATCAATAAGCGCATATTTGTATGTACCGTGCTGCTGGCACTGGTGGCTTTCATGTTTTATGTGTTTAACAACAGGGAAGCAGACGGCTTTATAAGCGTGGCCGACGGTATAGAGACAATTTACATATGGTATACGGATGATGCCCTGACAGATTATTTAAACAGCGCTGCAGTGGCATATATGGAGACAAATGAGATAAGAGTAGTACCTGTCCTTAATACGGGACTTGATTATCTCGAGAGTATCAATGATGCCTCGCTCTCCGGCAGTGAGATTCCGGATCTGTTTATTATCGGGACAGACAGGATAGAGCAGGCAGCCATGACCGGACTCGCGACTCCGGTGACTGATTCCCTCGGTGTACTTAATTATATGAACTATCCCGAGATAGCGATCAGAGCCGTGACATATGATGACAGAAAATACGGATACCCGTTTTATTATGAGACGGCATTCATGCTTTATAACAGGACATATCTTGAATGGATAGCCGATACGGCTCTGCGCTCGGAGCTTGGCCTGACTGTATCGGAAAATACGGCAGATGTCGCAGACGGAGAGGATACGTCAGATGACTCCGGGGAGGATTCCGATACTTCGGAGGCTTCTGATGACGGATCGGATGATGCGTCAGATGATTCATCTGAAGATTCCGGAGAGGAGCAGCTCTCTGAGGAAGATATGATCTACAACGATGAAGGCGATATCCCCGATACCGTAGTGATGAGCGAGGAGGCACCGGAAGGATACGATCAGGCAACCTGGGATGCTCTTGTAGATGAGAAAGTAGCATCGATCATCCCTACATCGGTAGAGGGTATAAAGAATTTTGCCAGCAATTATTCGGCACCCGAAGGCGCGGAAAATATTTTCCTCTGGGATGTTAATGATATTTTTTATAATTATTTCTTTGCCGGAGCATACATGAATGTGTGCGGTATAAACGGAGATGATCCTGGAGTCATAGAGATTTATAATGATGATACGGTTGCGTGTATGCAGATGTATCAGGGACTCAATCAGTATTTCTCGATAGATGCGGCGACCAGCTCATACGAGAATGTACTTGACTCGTTTATATCCGGCAAAACACTGTTTATAATAGCTACATCTGACGCTCTTGCTAAACTTGATATGGCAAAGCATGCAGGTGATTTCCAGTGGGATTACAGCGTGGCTTCACTTCCGGCTGTTGATTCGGATCATGAGGCAGTGGGACTGTCCACGACAAATGCAATCATATTAAACGGCTTTTCTACCCATGGCAGTGAAGCAGATGATTTCGCCAGATTTGTCTCAAATGAATATATTGATACTTTTTTTGCCAGAACGGGAAAGCTCCCTGCCGTAAACGGTCAGGAAGATTACGTGGTTGACGCGACCGATCTGGTCCGTGATATGTACAAGCAGTCAGTTCAGCTGCCAAAACTCCTTGGTCTTGGCAATTTCTGGATCGAGCTTGAGCGGACATATACGCTGATATGGGAAGGCGAGGATCCGGATACGAGTGTCCTTGAACTTCAGCAGGAGATGGAGGAGCAGCTGGCTCCCTGATTTAAAATTGTTTGCCTGAAAAAGTCTCCAAACAAAAGCAGGAGGCTTTTATGAAAATATTAAATACAATAAAATATGTTTTATGCGGATGTGTAATCATGCTGGCACTGCCTGGCTGCACCGGAAGTGCTCCCGTCCTTGTCGAAGCGGGAGACGGCGATGTTTTGCCTGTAGTGGATAGCGTATCGGCAGATGAAACAAAGCCGGCCGAAGAGGGCAGTGTCTTTGTGCATGTAGGCGGAGCCGTGAACAGTCCGGGGCTGTATGAACTTCCGGCAGGTTCAAGGCTGTATGACGCCGTGCTGATGGCGGGAGACTTTCGCGATGATGCGGACAGAGATTATGCCAATCTGGCAGAGATACTCACAGACGGGACCAGGTATATGATTTATACCAGAGAAGAGACAGCATTTATGATGTATGAGGCGGCGGGAGGAGATGATACCTTAAGCCATTATACCAGTGACGGACTGCTTGATATCAATCTGGCCACAAAAGAGGAGCTGATGACCTTAAACGGTATAGGCGAGTCAAAAGCGTCGGCCATTATCGCGTATCGTGATGAGCACGGAGCTTTCTCTGATGTAGAAGGGATAAAACAGGTTTCGGGGATAGGAGACGGTATTTATTCCAAAATATCCGGTTTGATTACAGTTCGTTAATTATTAAGGAGTATGAATAAAAATGGGTAAAAAGATTCTTGTTGTCGATGATGAGAAAGCTATTGTAAAGGGACTTAAATATTCTCTTATCCAGGATGGATTTGAGGTTGATGAGGCATATGACGGAGAGGAAGCACTCACGAAGTGTTCGCTTGTTAAATATGATGCGATCCTCCTTGACCTGATGCTCCCCAAGATATCAGGTATGGAAGTATGCCAGCAGGTCAGAGAATACTCTGATATACCTATCATCATGCTGACGGCCAAGGGCGAGGATATGGACAAGATTCTCGGTTTTGAGAGCGGAGCAGATGATTATATTACAAAACCTTTTAATGTCCTTGAGGTAAAGGCACGTATTAAAGCGGTCCTGCGCCGTAACGATTCGATCCGGAAAAAGCAGAAAGTCAGCGAGATCAGAAACGGTGATTTCTGTTTTGATGTGAGCAACAGACGCGTATTTATCATGGATGACGAGGTCAACCTGACCCAGAGAGAGTTTGAGATACTTGAACTTTTGGTACTCAATCCCGGCAAGGTATACTCTAGAGCAGACCTCCTCGCAGAGATATGGGGAGACGGCGGAGCCGGTGATGAGAGAAGCGTGGATGTTTATATCAGACGTATCAGAGAAAAGATTGAGGAACAGCCTAGCAGCCCTAAATATCTCCAGACCAAGTGGGGACTCGGATACTTCTATAACGGCCAGTCATAAGGGCCGGAGGGATATCATTGCTAAAAGCAATCAGAAGTTTTATAAAAAGTCATAAATTTCTGCACAGTCTAAAATTTCAGCTGCTTACAGTTTTGCTTGTGCTGGGAGCAGCTGTTCTTTTTGTGATGCGTGGCCTGATGATGAGCAATATATATGAGAGAAATCTTGAGGCCAAGACAAATGAACTTTTGTCAAAAGTTCAGTCAGTCGCAAATCATATGGAAGCATACGACTTTATGGGAGACCAGACATCAGAGAGCATACGCAGTGAACTGTCATTGCTGGTAGTCCTGGCAGAAGGCCGGGTCATGGTGACTGATTCCCAGTACAGGATCATATATGATTCATACTCAAAAAATGTCGGAGGCTTTATTGATTCCGAGCAGGTACTCAGGGCAATGGGAGGCAATGAAGCTGCCAACGTCGATGAGACAGGCGGATATATAAATGTCTCCGTACCGGTATATTACAGGCAGGTGGACACGGTTCATCCAAAGGGAACGGTATATGTCCAGGCTTCCCTTCAGAATCTGAACAATGAGATGAAAAAGATGAAGAGCAGGAGCCTGTTAATAGTATTTGTCACATGGCTCATATATGGCGGACTGTCGTATGTGGTCGCAGTACTATTCTCTATGCCGCTCACCCATCTCTCAAAGGCAATAGAGAGTGTAGCCAGTTTTGAGGACAGCGATATACTGCCGGAGGGATATTATGAGACAGAAGGCATTGCAAAGTCTTTTAACGCCCAGAGATCAAGGCTGAAATCCCTGGATGACTCCCGTCAGGAATTTGTATCAAATGTCTCACATGAGTTAAAAACACCGTTGGCAGCCATGAAGGTACTGGCAGATTCCCTCATCACTCAGGGGGATGCGCCCATCGAGATGTACAGGGATTTCATGACGGATATTGCCGATGAGATAGACAGGGAAAACAAGATAATCACTGACCTCCTCACACTTGTCCATATGGATCAGGGCAAGGAAGGCCTGAACCTCGAGAGAGTGGAAGTAAACGGTATGATAGAGCTCATTAACAAGAGACTCACACCGATCGCTAATGAGAGTGATGTCGAGATTGTCTTTGAGACTACCGCAGAAAACATTTATGCTGACATAGATGAAGTAAAGATGACACTTGCCATCACAAACCTGATTGAGAATGCTATCAAATATAATCACAGAGAGGGTACCGTCAGAGTATTTACAAATGTAGAGCATCAGTTCCTTGTGATAGAAGTGAGCGATAACGGAATAGGTATACCGAAAGAATCTCTGCCCCATATTTATGAGAGGTTTTACAGAGTGGATAAATCCCATTCCAAAGAGATAGGCGGAACGGGACTCGGTCTCCCTATTACGAGAAAGATCATACTACTCCACAGAGGATCCATAAAGTGCGAGAGTGAGAAAAACAAAGGTACCGTATTTACAGTCAGAATACCGGCTAACAGAGGCAATCAGGCGTGACATTATCATATATGACACGCCTGATTTTTTTATGAAGGATACTATAAGAGTTAATGTCTGAAAGAGTCTACAGTTACATTATCACGATATAATTTAAGCGTTATAGCTCCAAGTTCGGGTGTCAGTAATATACCGGCACCCGTATTTCTTAACCTGTCCATGACAACAGGCTTTGGATGACCGTATGAATTATGTGCGGCACATGATATCAGTGCAATCCGGGGATTATGCAGATTTATGGTGCTCTCCATGGATGACGTATCCGAGCCGTGATGTGCAACCTTTAGGAAGGACAGGTTGCTTAAGTTAATATTATTGTTTAGTGCATAATCGGTATATAATCTCTCGGATTCTATGGTGGCATCACCTGTAAGCAGTCCCCGGATATTTCCGTACTGCATGTATAAAACCATTGAGTACTCATTTTTATCTTCACAAAAGTATCCGGCAGGCGGATTGATGACATCAAATATCATGTCTTTATATCTGAGAGTGTCTCCCTGACATAAATAAAGAATATTAATTCCAAGTGATGATGCTGTGTCAATAATATCTTTGGCATCATCTTTTATCGTTGCGGAGCCGGGCAGGGCAATATTCCTGATCTTGAAATTGTATTTTTTATAATCATTTAAAATATCGAGCAGCCCGCTGTAATGGTCTGCGTCGGGATGGGATACCATCCAGTAGGAGATCTCTGATATCCCGTTATATTTTAAATAAGGTTCCA